>DATNCF010000068.1:0-3675 GCA_035571675.1 Burkholderiales bacterium
CGGGAAGCCGGCGCGGTTCACCACGTCGGACACGGTCTCGCGCGCATAGGGGAAAATGACGTTGGGGCAAACGATGCCGAGCACCGCCGGCAGGTCGGCGTCCTGGATGCCCTGGATGCGGAATATGCCCGCCTGCACCACCTCGACCAGGAACGCCGTCTTGTCGCCGGCCTTGGCCGTGACGGTGACCGACACCTCCACGTTGTACAGCATGTCGTTGAGGCGGGTCGAGCTGTTGCCGAGTTGCACTTCCAGTTGCGGCGCCTCGCCCTGCAGGAACACCTGCGGCGCATTGGGCAGTTCCACCGACAGATCGCGGACGTAGATTTTTTCGATGTTGAAAACGGGCTGTTGCGGTTGCGCGCTCATCGCGGCTCCATTCGGTGAAAAGTTCTAAGGGACGGCTCGGGCCAGCAGGGCATCCAGCTTGCCCGCGCGGTCGAGCGCGTACAGGTCGTCGCAGCCGCCGATGTGGCGCTCGCCGATCCATATCTGCGGCACGGTGCGCCGGCCGCTTTTTTCCATCATTTCCCGGCGGCGCTCGGGCTCCAGGTCAACCCGCACCTTGTCGATGTCGGTGACGCCCTTGGAACGCAGCAGCCGCTCGGCGCGCACGCAATACGGGCACACGGCGGTGGCGAACATCACCACCTTGGCATTGCCCGCTTCCCCTGGATGGGGGGCTGCGCCGTTCTTCGGGGTTTCGTTCACTCAGCGCTCCGTGGGCAGGCCCGCCTGGCGCCACGCGCCGATGCCCCCGGCCAGGCTGTAGGCATTGGGAAAGCCCAATTTCTTCAGCGCCGCCACCGCCGCCGCGCTGCGGTTGCCCGAGGCGCAGCACACCACGATGGGCCGGTCGCGGCGCTTGCTGACGCTGTCGGCCGCGTCGCTGCTGCCGGACAGCCGCGCCAGCGGCACGTTCTTCGCGTTGATGATGTGGCCGGCGGCGTATTCGGACTCCTCGCGCACGTCCAGCACCAGGGCGTTTTCCTTGTTGATGAGCAGCGTGGCCTTGAGCGTGTCCACGCTGCTCGCCCCGCCCCCGCGCAGCATGGGCCAGATGAGCATGCCGCCGCTTACGATCGCGGCAGCGGCCCAGACCATGTTGGTGGGATTGCTGAGGAACTTCACGACGTCCATGGAAACCGGCAACTCCTGCGAAAAAACCGCGTTCGCCAGAGGCGATGGCGCTCGGCCCAAGCGCTCCGCCGGCGGGAAAGGCGTGGGGAACGCAAGGTCAATCGGGTATTATACGGCCACGCACAGTCCGGCCCGCGCTGCCTTCCCGCCGCCTTCTATTTGCCTGTCCCACATGCACAAAATCGTTCTTTTTCGCCACGGCGAATCCACCTGGAACCAGGAAAACCGCTTCACCGGCTGGCAGGACGTTGACCTCACCGAAAAGGGCCGCGCCGAGGCGCGCAGCGCCGGGCAGTTGCTCAAGTCCGAGGGTTTCGACTTCGACCTGGCCTACACCTCGGTGTTGAAGCGCGCCATCCGCACGCTGTGGTTGGCCCTGGAGGAAATGGACCGGCTGTGGCTGCCGGTGGAAAAGTCCTGGCGCCTGAACGAGCGCCACTACGGCGCCCTCACCGGCCTCAACAAGGCCGAGACCGCCGCCAAGCATGGCGAAAAGCAGGTGCTGATCTGGCGCCGCGCCTACGACATCGCGCCCCCCCCGCTCACCCGCGACGATGAGCGCTTCGCCGGCAAGGACCCGCGCTACGCCGGATTGGCGGACGCGGACATTCCGCTCACCGAATGCCTCAAGGACACGGTAGCGCGCGTGGTGCCCTACTGGGAGCAGGCGATCGCTCCGCAGGTGCGCGCCGGCAAGCGCGTGGTGGTGGCCGCCCACGGCAATTCGCTGCGCGCGCTGATCAAGTACCTGGACAACATTTCAGACGACAAGATCGTCAAACTCAACGTCCCCACGGGGCGGCCCCTGGTGTACGAGCTGGACGGCAATCTCAAGCCGCTGCGCAGCTACTACCTCGGCAACCAGGCGGAAATCGAAGCCGCCATGGCGGCCGTTGCCAGCCAGGGGAAGGCCAAGTAGTGCGGGAACCGCCTGCCGCATGACGGGGAACACCGGCCGCCGTAACCGGCTTGCCGGAACACGGTTCCTCGCCCAGGGCTTTGCCGCCCTCGCCTTGTTGGGGGCCGTTCCAGCCCCCGCCGTTCAAGCGGCAACAACCAACCGCAACACCGCCAAGGCCGACAGCGAGGACCTGCGCGAGCTGCGCGGCCGCATCGAGGCGCTGCGCGGCGACATCGCCAGCAAGGAGGAAACCCGCAGCGAGGCGCGGGACGCCCTGCGCGAGTCGGAGCGCGCCATTTCCGAGGCCAACCGCAGGCTGCGCAGCCTGGCCGAGGAACAGCAGGCCGCCAAGGTCGAACTCAACCGCATCGGCAACGAGGAGTCCAAGGTGGAAGCCGAGCTGGCCGCCCGCCAGGACATCTTGGGCCGCGTGCTGATGGCGCGATATTTGGGTGGAAACGCGGCCGGAGGCGAGGCGGATTATTTCAAGCTGCTGCTCACCGGCCGCGACCCCAACGAGACCACGCGCAACCTCCATTACTACACCTATATTTCGCGCGCCCAGGCGGCGCTGGTGCGCGCCCAGCGCCAGAACCTGGACAGGCTGCGCGACCTGGAGGGGCAGGCGCGCGACAAGAACCGCGAACTGGCCGGCATCGAGGCCGACCGCAAGACCGAGCGCGACCGGCTGGCCAAGGAACAGGCCGGCCGCCGCCAAGTGCTGGACAAGGTCTCGGCCGAAATCCGCGACAAGAAGCAGCGCATGAAAACCCTGGAGCGGGACGAGACGCGGCTGACCCGGCTGGTCGAGGAACTGGGCAAGGTGCTGGCGGCGAAGGCGGCCCGGGACGCCAGGGGCAGGGCCGCCCCCCGCGACAAGGAAAGCCCCCCGGGCTCCGAGCGGGGAACCAATGTCCCTGAAAGTGCCGTGGTATCCAGGGCGGGCACCCTGGGCGACATTGCCGGCTCCCCCTTTGACCGGCTGAAGGGAAGCTTGCGCCTGCCGGTGCGAGGGGAACTCGTGAACCGTTTCGGCAGTCCACGCTCCGACGGCGGGCCGAGTTGGAAGGGGCTGTTCATCCGCGCTCCGGGCGGCCAGGAGGTGCGGGCGGTGGCTGGAGGGCGGGTGGTGTTCGCCGAGTGGATGCGCGGCTTCGGCAACCTCGTCATCCTCGACCACGGCCGGGCCTATCTCAGCATTTACGGCAACAACGAGTCCGTGCTCAGGCAGGTCGGCGACGTGGTCAAAACGGGCGACGCCGTGGCCACCACCGGCGCCAGCGGTGGCAACACAGATTCGGGTTTATACTTTGAATTACGTCACGAAGGGCGGGCTGTTGACCCATTGAAATGGGTGACTTTGAAGTAATCTGCTGAAGTATTCGCTTGGGCGCCACGCCGCGTTTCTCGCGCCCCGATCGGGGCTGGCGGCGCGGGTTCAGGCTGTTTCACGGGTGGGAATTCCAGCTTCACGCGGTCGGTCCGCGCGCAACCTTGTCTTGACCTCCGTGCTGGGGCGGAGCGGTCGGTGTCACTGTCTGTGGAGAAATCAATGAGCGGCAAAGGCAACAGAATCAAGCAAATCGGCCTGGTGGCCATCGGCGTGTTCGCCGGTGTGCTGCTGTCGCTGAACT
>DATNCF010000069.1:0-2035 GCA_035571675.1 Burkholderiales bacterium
CGGCGGAACTGCTGATCGGCGCCGATTTCCCCCTGGGCGCTGAGTATGCCCCAGCTGTGCAGGACTACATCACGGCGCGGGGCGAGACCACGAGCACGGAAGCCGAGTTTGAGCAGCGCGCCGCTCTGTTCTTCAACCTCGCGGCGGGGCTGACGTGACGCAGAAAACTTGGTCCGACTGGTTTGACGCCGTGCTGCCCGAGTGCCCCGGCGTGTCGCAGGAAATGGCGACCTACCACATCAAGCAGGCCGCCATCGACTTCTTCCGCAAGTCCAAGGCCTGGGTGGTGGATCAGGGACCGATGAGCGTGTCGGGCGGGTCTAACACCTACGATTGGGAGCCGCCGACCGAAACCGAAGTGGAACGCCCGCTCAAGGTGTGGTTTAACAAAAGCGCCATCACCGGCAAGTCGCGGAACTGGCTGAGTGCCAAGTATGGCGACTTCATGCAGGCCGAGGGTATCCCCGAGCACTACTGCCAGGACACGCAGGATCAGATCATCCTTGTGCCGGGCCCCAACAGCACGGCGCCGGCCGCCTTGACCGCCAAGATCGCCGTGCGTCCCACGCAGGCCGCTGCCGGCATTGATCCGGTCTACTTCGGGCGGTACTTCGATGCCATCGCCTCGGGGGCCAAGGCGCGCCTGATGCGGATGGGCAAAAAGCCGTGGTCGGACCCCGCGCTGTCCACGTTCTACCAAGCGGAGTTCGACTCCGCCGTCGACAAGGCGCTGCTCGAATCCTCGCGCGGCTTGGGTGAAGGCGGTGGGCTGCGCGTGCGCGCGCAATTCATGTAGGAGAGGGCCGTGACCAGCACAGTTAACGTAACCGTCACCCTGAAGGACAGCAACGACGCCGCTATCGTGGGCGCCACTGTGATGGCGGAACTGGTCGGCCTAGACGTGTACAACAACACCTACTACGCCTCGGGCATGACCTCGGGCCGGGCCACGGCCATCACGGACGCCAGCGGCCAGGCCGTGCTGGCGCTGTTCCCCAACAGCTTGGGCACGCGCAACAGCCACTACCGCTTCACGGCCGTGCATCCGACCACGGGCAAGAAGCTGCTGGACACCACGGGCTACGTGCCGAACGCGGACTGCAGCCTGGCGCAAATCGACAGCATGCCGGCCTCCAGTGAGCAGTATCAGGTTGGAAGCCAGCCCTATAGCCCGGTCCTGACCTCGTGGGCGTCCTTCGTGGGCGCGGCCAACAAGGTCGTGATCAGCACGGGCCCGGCCAGCTTCGGCCTGGCGGACCTGACGGCCTTCGGGCGTAGCGTGATCGCGGTGGCCACCGCGGCGGCGGCCATTGCGCTCTTCGCGGCCACCACGCCGACCTTTGCGGGCATGACGCTTAATGCCAATGCCGCCGCGTTGCCGGCCCCGCCGACCGGGACGGTAATGCAAATTGGCGGCGCCAATAACACCAACACGAACGCCGCGCTGTATAGCTTTGGCAATAATGGCGGCGGTGCCGGGGTGTCGCTCACTCTGTACCGCTCTCAGGGCACCGCCGCAGCGCCCACAGTCCCGACAAATACGACCGGCATCGGCAATGTGTTCGCCGGCAGCTACGACGGCGCGGCCTGGCAGCTCGGCGCATGGATTCAGTTCCGGGCAACGGAGACCTGGAGCGGGACCGCTCGCGGCACGGCGGTGGCCATTGGCACCACGGCCAATGGCACGACGGCGCTGCGGGACGTGGCTACCTTTGGCCAGGATGGCATGCTCGACATGACCGTGGCCAGCGTGCGGGTTCCGAACAACGTAGCCTTCCGCGCCTACGACTCGGGCGCCGTGTCGCGTGACATTCTCAAGCTCGATTCAAGCAACAACCTGCTCATCGGCCCGGCAGCGGGTGGCATCACGAGCGTGCAGCTCCAATTCGCGGGCACTACCTACCTGAAGTTGGGCACGGGCGGTCGGATAACGATCAACGGGGCCACGGATGACGGTTCGAGCGCGCTTCAGGCGGCCGGCGCGTTTAGGTCGGCGCTTGGAGCGACCGGCGTTGGGCAAGTCTTCTCGGGCACG
>DATNCF010000070.1:0-2147 GCA_035571675.1 Burkholderiales bacterium
CCCGCTGGGGCCCTCGACCTGGGAGGTCTCCCAGAAGGCGGCCTTGCGCAGGCCGCGCTGTTCCAGCAACGGCGCGAAGGACCGGCTGTACAGTGCTCTGAATTCCCCGGACTTGCCCGGCAGCGCCGCGTAGGTCTGCAGGAAAAACAGCTTGCCGTCGAACATGTTGGACTTAGCGGACGCATCCGACATACCGCGCCTCCCCTTCAGTCTGTTTGTGGCTATGGTCTTGCAACGGTTCACCTCGCCTCAGGCCCGCGCCGGCGGGCCGGTCCATGCATATTGTTCAGAATACTAAATACACATGCGATAATAATCTTCATATAATAATATTTCCATCATTCATATATATGAACACCCTGTTCCGGTCAGCCGCGGCGCAGGCCATACAAAGGAGCTCAACATGCATTCCACGACCGCAAGACGCCTGCCGACGCTCTTCTCCATTGCCGTGTTGTCCGCCGTGATGGCCATGCCGGCCGCCCAGGCGCAGAACTTCCCCACCCGCACGGCCACGCTGGTGGTGCCGTTCTCGCCCGGCGGGGCCACGGACGTGCTGGCGCGCATGCTGGCGCCGGCCATGGAAAAGAACCTCGGGCAGAGCGTCATCGTTGAAAACAAGCCCGGGGCGGACTCGCGCATCGGGGCGCGCTACGTGGCGAGCGCGGCGCCCGACGGCTACAACGTGGTCATCCTCAGCGGATCGTCGGTGTCCTGGCCGTTTTTTATCAAGGATCCGGGCGTTGACATGATCAAGGACTTTGCGCCGATTGGAGTCATCGTCGACGGCGCCCTGATCTTCGTGGCGTCGAACAAGTCGCCGTTCAGTTCCATCAAGGAGATGGTCGAGTACGCGAAGAAAAACCCCGGCAAGGTGACCTGGGGCCTGCCCTCCCGGTCCGGAGAACCGGCGCTGTACGGCTATCTGCTGCGGGCCAAAGCCGGCATCCAGATGCTGGACGTGGTCTACAAGGGCTCGGGCCCCCTCACCACCGCCGTCATCGCCAGTGAAGTGGACGTTGGGCACTTCGCCCCCGGACGCGCGGTGCAGATGGAAAAGGGGGGCGAGGGGAAAATGCTGGCCGCCTCGGGTGACAAGCGCGATCCCCTGATGCCCAATGTTCCCACCATGAAGGAGCTGGGATACGACGGCATGGTCAACTACAACTTCGGCATGCTGGCGCCCGCGGGCACCCCGGCAGCCGTGGTCAACCGCTGGAACGCGGCCATGCAGGCGGGCCTGAAGGATCCCATCGTCGTCGCAGGCAACGCCAAGTTCGGCTTCAATGCCATCGGCAGTTCCCCGGCCCAGCACGCCGCCAGCCTTAAATCCGGGTACGAGGCCTGGAAGCTGGCCACTGAAACCGCGCACGTGCAGCCCGAGTAGCGCCTCTGCCCGAAGATCCGGCCCGGATCCGGAACGGGCTTGCCGCCTTTCCGGCCGCGGGGGCTCATCAACGTGGTTCGGACGGCCTCATGGCCGCCTCTGTGTTCATGAAGACGGCCCTTCCGCCGGCGATGAGGCGACCCTCGCCGTCGAGGATCCGGGCCTGCGCGGTGGAGAGGGTGCGGCCGATGCGCGTAATCGTCCCCACTGCCCGCAGGCTCGCGTCAACCGGCCCAAGAAGCGCGGCGCGATGAAAATCGACGCTCATATCGATGGTGACGGTGCTGGCGCCGGTGCGCGAAATGATGGAGAAGGACGCGGCGGCATCGATCATGCACCCCAGCACGCCCCCCTGCAGGGCGCCGGTACGCGGATTGCCGACCAGCTCCCGGCGCGGCACCAGGACCAGCGTCACGCCCTGCGCGTCGATGCTTTCGGCGCTTATGCCCAACCAACCGTGGAAGGGTGAAACCCCGATGCGTTGATTGAGCTCGTCAAGGCCGAGCACCGCGGGATCCGGATCATGGCCGCTCATGGCGCTTCCTTCAAGGTGTGGTGCATCGTATCATCCCCGCATTCCGCTACTCGCCGCCGTCCACTTTTTCATTCGCGAGCACCTCATGCCCGACCCCTCGAACCCGCCCATTCTGATCCAGCGCGAGCACAACATCGCCGTCGTGGTGTTCAACATTCCGAAACGGCGCAACGCCCTGGATGAGCCGGCGCGCGCGGCGCTGATGGCGGCTTTGCAATCGCTGGC
>DATNCF010000071.1:0-2410 GCA_035571675.1 Burkholderiales bacterium
CGCCGGCGCCCGAGGCGCGGAAGGTGTCGATGCGCAGTTCCGCGGGGTTCAGCACCACTTCGCCAACCGCATCGGCTTCGGGCAACACCGCCACCGTGCAGGCCGAGGTGTGGATGCGGCCCTGCGTCTCGGTCTCCGGCACGCGCTGCACGCGGTGGCCGCCCGATTCGAACTTGAGCTTCGAGTACGCGCCCTGACCCACGATGCGCGCGATCACTTCCTTGTAGCCGCCGACTTCGCCTGGACTCTGGGAGACCAGTTCCACCTGCCAGCGCTGGCGCTCGGCATAGCGCGTGTACATTCGGAACAGGTCGCCGGCGAACAGGGCGGACTCGTCGCCTCCGGTGCCGGCGCGGATTTCCAGGAACAGGTTGCGCTCGTCGTTGGGGTCGCGGGGCAGCAACAGCTTCTGCAAGTCGAGTTCGAGGGCGGCGATCTTTTCCCTGCCGTCGCGGATCTCCTGCTCGGCGAGGTCTTTCATGTCGGGGTCGGAGAGCATGCCTTCGGCCTCGTCGACGTCGCGTTCGGCGCGCCGGTAGTCGCGAAAGCGCTCCACCACCGGGGTGATGTCGGCGTATTCCTTGGACAGCTTGCGGTACTGGTCCATGTCGCGCGTGACATCCTCGGAGGCCAGCAGGCCGTCGAGGTCTTCGAGGCGGCGGGACAACTGTTCGAGTTTATTGGTGATGCCTGGCTTCATAGGGGGGAATTGGGTTGCGGCAGAATGGAAACGAGGTCCGGCGCTCCGCGCCGGAAGGTTAGCCGTGCCGCGTAGCTAACGCCGGTCGAGGTGGAACAGGCGGGTGACGAGTTGGCGCAGCGAGTCGTCTTCTTCGCCGCGATTGAGTGCCTGGGTGGGACCGTGCATGAGTTTGTTGGTGAGGCCGTGCGACAGCGCCTCCAGCACTGCCCGCGGGTCATCGCCGCGGGCAAGCAGTTTTGCGGCACGCTCCACTTCCGCTTTGCGTGTGTCCTCGGCGGTCTCGCGCAGCGCTTTGATCAGCGGCACGTTATCGCGCGCCGCCATCCAGTGCATGAACGAGCCCACCTGCATTTCGATAATGGCCTCGGCCTGCTCCACGGCCGACTGGCGCGCGTCCACGCCCTCGCGCACCAGCTCGGCGAGGTCGTCCACGGTGTACAGGAACACGTCGTCCAGCGCGGCCACTTCGGGCTCGATGTCGCGCGGCACCGCCAGGTCCACCATGAACACGGGGCGGTGGCGGCGGGCGCGGATGGTGCGCTCCATGATGCCCTTGCCAATGATGGGCAGCGAGCTGGCGGTGGAGGACACCACGATGTCGTATTGGTGCAGGAACTCGGGCAGCCGGGCGAGCGGCAGCGCCTCGCCCTCGAAGCGCTGCGCCAGGTGATCGGCGCGCTCCGGCGTGCGGTTGGCAAAGGCCACGGCGCGCGGGTGCTGGGCGCAGAAATGCGTGGCGCACAGCTCGATCATGTCCCCTGCGCCAATGAACAGCACCCTCTGGTCGGAAAAGCCGGGGAAGATGCGCATGGCCAGTTTCACCGCCGCCGCCGCCATGGACACCACGTTGGCCCCGATCTCGGTGTTGGAGCGCACTTCCTTGGCCACGGCGAACGAGCGCTGGAACAGCTTGTGCAGCGTGGAGCCCAGGGTGCCCGCGGCCTCGGCCGAGCGCACGGCATCCTTCATCTGGCCGAGGATCTGCGGCTCGCCCAGCACCATCGAGTCCAGTCCCGAGGCCACGCGGAAGGCATGGCGCACCGACTCGTCCGCCGCCAGGGCATACACGTGGTCGTGCAGCTCGCGCGCGCTCAGGCGATGGTAGTCCGACAGCCATTCCAGGGCCTGGCGCGGCTGGCCGTCCACGCAATACAGCTCCGTGCGGTTGCAGGTGGACAGGATGGCGGCCTCCTTGGCCGGCTGACGGCGGGTGAGCTCGCCCAGCGCATGCTGAAGGTGCTCGGCCGCAAAGGCCACCCGCTCGCGCACGGCCAGGGGCGCGCTGGCGTGGTTCAACCCCAGGGTGAAAAGCGGCAGGCGATGATCGAGGACCGAGGCCGTCATTGGGCGGGCGGGGGCGGCCGGCAAGGGTCGCCCGTTCAGGTATCCTAAGTGGTTGGCGTTAAAGGTATTATACGCGGCCTTGCGGGGGCGTCGCCTGCATGGCTCCTTCCAGGGCATATTCGACACGGGTTGCGGCACGGACGCCTTGACGGGCATCAAAGTGCCTGTTTTGCGGGCGGGGAACGCCCGGAAAGACGCAGTGGGGAGACGAAGTGCGAATCAGCAGTGGCTTTGACAGCGGCTCCATTGAAGTGGTGGCCGTCGAGGGTGACACGGCGCGGCTGCGGCTGCGGCGCGACGCGGTGAGCGATCCCGCGGTCGAGATCAGGCAGTGGTTCCATTTCCGCCTGCAGGGGGGGCGCG
>DATNCF010000072.1:0-2612 GCA_035571675.1 Burkholderiales bacterium
GTGCAGGATCTGGATGTTCTGGTTCAGCGCCTCGGACTGGATGCGCGAGGCGGCCTCCGGCTTGATGCTGCCCACCAGGCGCAGGTCGTCGCCTTCGCCGGCGTCGACGAGTTGCAGGTCGGGCTGGCTGGCCTCGATCACGCCGCGCGCCTGGGCGCGGGTGGCGGCGTCGCGGAAGCGCACCACCAGGCCATTGCGCTCGCGGGCGATGCCGGCATAGCGCACGTTCTTGTCGCGCAGCGCCGTCCGCACGCTCCCGGCCAGGCCGTCCAGGCGCTTGGTGAGCGCGGCCTCCATGTTGACCTGCAGCATGAAGTGCACGCCGCCGCGCAGGTCCAGGCCCAGGTACATGGGCAGCGAATGGATGGCGCTGAGCCAGCCGGGAGACAGCGACACCAGGTTGGGCGCGACGGTGTAGGAGGGGCTGTCCTTGTTCGGGTTGAGCGCCTGCTCGATGACGTCCTTGGCGCGCGTCTGGGTGTCCACGTCGGCCAGCCGCACCTTCACGCTGTTGGCCTCCTGCAGCACGCCCGTGGGCTGCAGGTTGGCGTTCTTCAGCGCCGTCTCCACCGTGGCGAGCACGCCGCTGTCGACGCTGACCGCGGCGCGCGCCGGCGAGATCTGCACCGCCGGTGCCTCGCCGAAAAAATTGGGCAGGGTGTACAGCGCGCCCAGCAGCACGGCGACGGCCACTGTGACGTAGACCCAGACGGGATAGCGGTTCATGTGCGGAAGCTGTAAGGCGACTTGGGGGAAGCCGCGGTGAAGACCGCGGCGGCGGGGTTACAGGCTCTTGAGCGTGCCCTTGGGCAGCAGGGTCTGCACGGCGGATTTCTGCACCTGCACTTCGGTGTTGGGCGCGATCTCGACGCCCACATAGGCATCGCTCACCTTGGTGACCTTGCCGGCCACGCCGCCGGAGGTGACCACCTCGTCGCCTTTCTGCAGGGCATCCAGCATGGTCTTGTGCTCCTTCTGGCGCTTCATCTGCGGCCGTATCATCATGAAATACAGCAGCACGAACATGAGCACGATGGGCAGGAAGCTGGTCCACCCGCCGAGGGGGTCGCTGGCCCCGGCCGCGGTCTGCGCATAGGCCGATGAGATGAACACTTTGACTCTCCTTGTTCCTTGTACGCCTTGTACCGAGCGGAGGGGCCAGGGCCGCGGCCGGTGCCGCGCCGATACTTCGGTGCCCCGTTCTGCCTACCGCCGTGCGGAGCATCCACCCCAACCCGCGATTGTAGCATTCAGGGGTCGATTCCCCGGGCCCGGCCGGCGCGGAAAGCGGCGGCCCAGGCGGGGAAACTTCCGGCCTCGATGGCGGAGCGGATGTCGGCCATCATCCCGAGGTAGAACTGCAGGTTGTGCAGGGTGTTGAGGCGCGCGCCCAGTATCTCGTTGGCCCGGTGCAGGTGGTGCAGGTAGGCGCGGCTGAAATGCCGGCAGGCGTAGCAGGGGCAGGACTCCTCCAGCGGCCGGGTGTCGTCGCGGTAGCGGGCGTTCTTGAGCTTCACGTCGCCCGCGCGGGTGAACAGCCAGCCGTTGCGGGCGTGGCGCGTGGGCATGACGCAGTCGAACATGTCGATGCCGACCTCCACCGCTTCCACGATGTCCTCCGGGGTGCCCACGCCCATGAGGTAGCGCGGCCGGTCGGCGGGCATTTTCGGCGTGATGTGCGCGAGGACGCGGCGCATGTCCTCCTTGGGCTCGCCCACCGACAGGCCGCCGATGGCATAGCCGTCGAAGCCGATGCCGGTGAGCCCGGCCAGCGACTCGTCGCGCAGCGCCTCGTGCATGCCGCCCTGCACGATGCCGAACAGGGCGTTCCCAGAACCTCCGAACGCGGCTTTGCTGCGTTCGGCCCAGCGCAGCGACAGGCGCATGGAGTCGCCCGCCACGCGCTCGTCGGCCGGATAGGGCGTGCACTCGTCGAACACCATGGCGATGTCGGAATTGAGCGTGCGCTGGATGCGCATGGATTCCTCGGGCGTGAGCAGCAGCTTGTCGCCGTTGACGGGCGAGGCGAAGCGCACGCCCTCCTCGCTGATCCTGCGCAGCGCGCCCAGGCTGAACACCTGGAAGCCGCCCGAGTCGGTTAGGATGGGCCGCTCCCAGCCCATGAAGCGATGCAGGCCGCCGTGGGCTGCGATGACTTCAAGCCCGGGGCGCAGCCAGAGATGGAAGGTGTTGCCGAGCACGATGCGCGCGTCGAGCGAGGTCAATTCATCAGGGCTGACCGCCTTCACGGTACCGTAGGTCCCGACGGGCATGAATACCGGCGTCTCGACTGTGCCATGCGCCAATTCAAGGGTCCCGCGGCGCGCCGCCCCACGAGTCCCGTGAAGGTGGAATTTCATGATTGAACCCGGTCAATCAGCATGGCGTCTCCATAGGAGAAAAAGCGGTAGCGCCGCTCGATCGCATGGGCATAGGCTTTTCGAATCGGTTCCATCCCCGCGAAAGCGGATACAAGCATGAGCAAGGTCGACTTGGGCAAATGAAAATTTGTAATCAGCCGGTCAACCGTTTTGAAACGATAGCCGGGCGTGATGAAGATGTCCGTCTCGCCGTGGCCGGTCCGGGGCATTCCCTGTTCATCCGCGGCGGCT
>DATNCF010000073.1:0-3375 GCA_035571675.1 Burkholderiales bacterium
CACCGCGGCGGCCTTGCTGGTAATGACCTGGATGGCCAGGCTGATGCGCGACAGTTCCCCGCCGGAGGCCACACGTGCCAAGGGCCGGGGCTCCATGCCGGCGTTGGCCGACACGAGGAATTCGGCCTGCTCGTCGCCTCCGGCACTGCCGCCTTCCACAGCCTTGAGGTTGATTTCGAAGCGGCCGCCGGCCATGGCCAGTTCCTTCATAGCCTCGCTCACTTCCTTGCCCAGCTTGGCCGCGGCCTTGCGCCGGCCGGCGCTCAGCGCGGCGGCGGCTTCGGCATAGGCGGACCGGGCGGCCTGCTCGGCCCGGGCCAAGCCTTCGCGGTCCGAGGCCACGTCCAGCTCGGCCAGGCGGGCCGACAGCTTTTCGGCCAGCGCAGGCAATTCTTCAGGCTTGTGGCGGAATTTTCTGGCTGTGCCGTGCAGCGCGTCAATGCGGGACTCCACCTCGGCCAGACGCTGGGGATCGAGTTCCGCGCGGTCGGCATAGGCCCGCAGCGCATGGGCAGCTTCCTCCACCTGCGTCTCGGCCGAGGCCAGCAGTTCGATGCTCTCGTTCAGCCGGGCGTCGAATCCCGACAGGGCACGCAACCTCGACAGCGCCGCCGACAGGCCCACCGTCACCGCCCCATCAGCCTCGGACAGGGCGTCCACCGCGGCACGCGCGCCCTCGATCAGGCCGGCGGCGTTGGACAGCCGGGAATGCTCCTCGCCCAACCGTTCCCACTCGCCCGCGGCGGGGGAAAGCTGCTTCAACTCTTCCACCTGCCATTGCAACTGTTCGCGCTCGGCATCGCGCGCCGCCGCGCTGGTCTCATACTCGGCCCGCGCCCGGGCGAGCCGCTGCCACTCGCGCCAGGCCGTGGCCACCTTCGCCGCCTGGGGAAGCAGGTCGGCATGCCGGTCGAGCAGCTCGCGCTGCGCGTCGGGCCGCCCCAGTGATTGGTGAGCATGCTGGCCATGAATGTCCACCAACGTCTCGCCGGCCTCGCGGAGTTGGGCCAAGGTCGCGGCGTGTCCATTGATGAAGGCGCGCGAGCGGCCGCTTTTATCCACAACGCGGCGCAGCAACAAGCGGTCCTGATCACCTTCCAAGGCGTGCTCGGCGAGCCACGGCTGCAAAGCGGGAACCTTGGCAATATCAAATTCGGCACTGATGTCGGCGCGCTCCGCACCCGGGCGGATGGAGCCGGCATCAGCGCGGTCGCCCAATGCCAGCTCCAGAGCGTCAATAAGGATGGACTTGCCCGCCCCTGTCTCCCCAGTCAACGCGGTGAAACCGGCCCGGAACTCCAATTCAAGGGCGTCCACGATGGCGAAATCGCGGATGGAAAGCTGAACTAGCAAGGGATGTACTCCCCTCTCCCACCGGGAGAGGGGGCCGGGGAGCGGGTAACGAGAAAATCAGCGGCCAAACAACTCAACTGCATATTTTTATAGTGTGTTAAAGCACTTCGCTCCAATGAAGCTTCTCTCTCAGCATCGCAAAATAACTATATCCCGGCGGATGGACGAATTTTATTGAAACCGCCGCCCGCTTGATCACCACCTTGTCCCCCTCCTCCAGGTCGCCGTGCAACTGCCCGTCGTAGTGCAGGCGCGCGTCGATGGCACGCTTCACGGTCACTTCGATCACCGAGCGCTCGCTCACGGTGATGGGCCGGTTGGACAGGGTGTGGGGGCAGATGGGCACCAGCGCCACGCCCGGTACGCCGGGCTGCACGATGGGCCCGTTGGAGGACAGCGCGTAGGCCGTGGAGCCGGTGGGCGTGGAAACGATCAGGCCGTCCGAGCGCAGGTCATAGACGAATTCGCCGTCGATGTAGACCAGGAACTCGATCATGCGCCCCACGGCACCCTTGTTCAGCACCACGTCGTTCAGGGCGATGGTGGAGAACACCGTGCCGCCGCCGCGCACCACCTCGGTGTCGAGCAGGGTGCGCTCCTCCACGCCGTACTCGCCGGCCAGGATGCGCTTCATGGACGGCAGCATGTTCTTGAGGGAAATGTCGGTCATGAAGCCGAGGCGCCCCTGGTTGACGCCGATGAGGGGCACGCCGCTGGGCGCCAGGTTGCGCGCCGCGTTGAGCATGCTGCCGTCGCCGCCCAGCACCACCGCGAGATCGGCCTGGGCGCTGATGCCCGGATAGTCGGCGACGCCGAAACCGCTCACGCCGCAAGTCTCGGCCGTGTCCTTTTCCACCAACACCGCGCACCCCTCGTCCTCCAGGAAGCGGCCAAGGGACACGAAAGTCTCCGCGTTCTGCGGCGTGTTGTAGCGGCCTATCAGCGCCACGGTATCGAAAGCGGGCATTGCGGAATTAAATCACACGGCGCCCTTCGCGTCGCCCTTTTTCACCACTTTGGATAGAATGTCCGCATGAACGCGCCCACGCTGGACCGCCGCTCCCAGATTCTCCTGAAGACCCTGGTCGAGCGCTACATCGCCGAAGGCGAGCCCGTCGGCTCGCGCGCGCTGTCGCGCTTCTCCGGCCTCGACCTGTCGCCGGCCACCATCCGCAACGTCATGGCCGACCTCGAGGAAATGGGCTTCATCGCCAGCCCTCACACCTCGGCCGGCCGCGTGCCCACGCCGCGCGGCTACCGGCTGTTCGTGGACACCCTGCTCACCATCCGGCCCCTGGACCGGGTGGAGATCAGCCAGCTCGAGGGCAACCTGCACCCGGAGCATCCACAGAAGCTCATCAGCTCGGCCTCGCAACTGCTGTCGCAGCTCACCCATTTCGCCGGCGTCGTGGTCGCCCCCAAGCGCAAAAGCGCGGTCTTCCGGCATATCGAGTTCCTGGCGCTGTCGGAAAAGCGCGTGCTGCTCATTCTGGTGGCGGCCGACGGCGACGTGCAGAACCGCATCCTGTTCACCGACCGCGCCTACACCCCGGCCGAGCTGTCCATGGCGTCGAACTTCCTGAACCAGAACTATGCGGGCATGAATTTCGACGATATCCGGGCGCGCCTCCAGGACGAGTTGAAGCAGTTGCAGAGCAACATGGTCGGCCTGATGAACGCGGCCCTGACCGCGGGCGACCAGGCACTGTCCGAGTCGTCCGATGCCTATGTCATCTCGGGGGAGAGGAACCTGCTGGATTCGGCCGACCTGTCCTCCAACATGTCGCGGCTGCGCGAGCTGTTCGACCTGTTCGAGCGCAAGACCCTGCTGATGCGCATCCTGGACGTGAGCGCGCGCGCCGAGGGGGTGCAGATCTTCATCGGCGGCGAGTCCGGCATCGCCACCCTCGACGAGTGCAGCGTGGTGACGGCGCCTTACGAAGTGGATGGCCAGGTGATCGGCACCGTGGGCGTCATCGGGCCCACGCGCATGGCCTACGAGCGCGTCATTCCCATCGTGGA
>DATNCF010000074.1:0-10840 GCA_035571675.1 Burkholderiales bacterium
TGGCGGCGAGCACCAGTTGCGACAGGGCCAGCGCGATGAAGGCGCCTATGCCGATGCGCAACAGCAGGTGGCCGCTCAGGAAGAAGCGCCGGGCGATCTCGATGGGATTAAGCGGCCTAGGCATTGTTGGCCGGCCGCGGATTGCGCGGCGAGGACCACGTCGCGCCGCTGTGAAGGCGTGTCGCCGGCGGCGACAGGAACGCCGATGGCAATGTCGAGGTCGGCGGGAGGAAGGCCGGCCCCCGCCTTCTCAGGCCATTCAACGAGGCAGACCCCGTCATGGTCGAAGTACTCCGAGAAGCCGGCATCGCGCCATTCTGCTTCGTCCCGGAACCTATAAAAATCAAAGTGGTATAAGTTTAACCTCGAAAGCGGGTAAAGTTCAACCAATGTGTACGTCGGACTTTTCACCCGCCCGATAAAGCCCAAGGCGCGCAGCAGCGCCCGCACCAGGGTGGTTTTGCCCGCGCCCAGGGGCCCGCGCAAGTAAATGCGCAGCCCGGGCTGCAGGGCGGGGGCGAGGTCGCCCGCCAGCCGGTGTGTGGCCTGCTCGTCTTCGAGGGTGAGATGGACCGTGCTGCTCATCGCCGGCCGGATTCCGAATGGACAAGGCAGACAGGGTGGACAATGGCGGCCATGGAAGCAATGAACACGGCCCCCGGAGGCAACGTCACCGCTGGGCAGGAACAGGACTGGGGCGAGTTGCTGGCGCGCATTCGGGCCTGGGGAAGGAAGCTGGGATTTCAGTCGCTGGGCGTCAGCGACGTGCATTTGCCCGAGGCCGAGCGCGGTTTGAGCGCATGGCTCGAGGCCGGCTTTCACGGCGAGCTCGATTATATGGCACGCCACGGCGTGAAACGCACTCGCCCCGCCGAGCTCGTGCCGGGAACGCTGCGCGTCATCAGCGCGCGCATGAACTACCTGGCGGCAACGCATACCTCAGGCGGAACTGAAACGGAGCTACCCATCGCGCAAGGCGCGATCCAAACCTTGCGCCCGAGGCCAGCGCCGCCTCAGGCGGTGCTGGCCTCCCCCGAGCGGGCTTACGTCTCGCGTTACGCACTCGGGCGCGATTACCACAAGGTGCTGCGCGCCCGCCTGCAGGCGCTGGCCGAGCGCGTGACGGAGGAAGTCGGTCCCTTCGGCTACCGTGTGTTCACCGACTCGGCGCCGGTGATGGAAGTGGAAATCGGCCGCAAGGCAGGTTTGGGATGGCGCGGCAAGCACACGCTGCTGCTGTCGCGTGAAGCAGGGTCGGCGTTTTTCCTCGGCGAGATTTACACCGACCTGCCGCTGCCGGTGGATGCGCCGGTGGCCGAACATTGCGGCAGTTGCTCGCGCTGCCTGTCCGCCTGCCCCACCGGCGCCATCGTCGCGCCATACCGGCTGGATGCGCGGCGCTGCATTTCCTATCTCACCATCGAGCTGAAGGGCAGCATTCCGGAGGAACTGCGGCCGCTGGTGGGCAACCGCGTCTACGGCTGCGACGACTGCCAGCTTGCCTGCCCGTGGAACAGCTTCGCGCAGGCGAGCGACGAAGCCGACTTCCGCGTGCGCAACGGCCTGGACGATGTGGAACTGGTGGAGTTGTTCGCGTGGAACGAAGCGGAATTCCGCGAGCGCATGGCCGGCAGCGCCATCCTGCGCATCGGCCATGAGCGCTGGCTGCGCAATCTGGCGGTGGCCATGGGCAATGCGCTGGCGGCCATGGGGCGCGCCGCCGACGCAGCCGGACGGGCGCAAGCCATCCGCGATGCGCTGGAGGCGCGCAGCGACCATCCTTCCGCCTTGGTGCGCGAGCACGTGGCCTGGGCGCTGGCGCAGACGCCGCGCTGAGCAGGAATCGGCCAGCAAGGCCGGCTGCGGCTCCATCATCAAAAACTCGTCGACGGCCGGCGGCCGCGCCGCCTGATCTCCTCTACAAGCTCCGTCCGTAGCGCTTCAGCGTGGCCTCGTTCAGGCTGATGCCGAGGCCCGGTCCGCGCACCGCCACGCGGCCATTCGCATGGGCATCGGGATCGGGCGATTCGTTGTAGAGGCCGTTCCACCAATCGAGCACTTCCAAGGGCATGCTGTCGGGCAGCGTGGCAAGCAGGTGCGGCGATTCATGCCCGAAGGTGTGCGAGCCGACACGGTGCCCCAGCGCGTGCACCATGCGCGCGGCTTCGAGGAAGCGCAGCGGGCCGCCCAGCTCCTGTGCGTCGAGGATGATGTTGCGCACGCCGGCCTCGCACAGTGCGAGCAATGCCGCCTGATCGACGCAGGTCTCGCCGGCTGCGATGCACGGCTCGCCGCGCAGTTGGGCCATGGTGTCGTAGCGGATGGGGTCTTCCACCCACATGGGCGGCGTCTTGAAGTGGCGGATCAATTTGCGCGTGCGCTCGGCGTCGTATTGAAAATAAATGTCGATGGCCACCGAGCCGGGGTCGGGGAAGATGCTGCTCACCAGGGCGTGGCGCGCGGCGTCTTCCCCGGGCGGCTTGCCGCCGCGCATCTTCAGCAGGCGGTAGCCGGCGGCGCGGTAGCGTTGCGCATCGGCGACCAGTTCGTCTTCGCTGCAATTCAGGAACAGCCCGCTGGCGTAGGCGGGCAGGGACGTGCGGTGCAGGGGACGGCCCCACAAGTCAGCGCAGGCCGTGCCACTGCGCCGTCCGAGCAGATCCCAGGCGGCAAAGCTCAGGGCCGAGGCGGCGCGGCGCGAGAACACGTTGCAGTCGGCAGAGCGCGCGTCGTTGTTCTCCACCCGCAACAGGCCGCCGAGCGTGCGGCCGCTCGCGTCGAGCAGCACCTGCGCGGCCTGCGCCACTTGCGCGAGCCCCGCTTCGTCGATGCAGTGAGCGGTGCCCACGCCCCGGCAGCCCTGGGCATCGGTGAGGCGCACGGCCAGCGCGTGTATGCGGTCGAGCGTTCCTACCGGAGTCCATAGCGGCTTGGGCATGGGCGCGTTGATGCGCCATAATTCCGCATGCAGCAGTAGGGAGGCGAGATTGCCCGGACGAGTCACCGGGCCATGCTACCGGTTGTGGCCATCGAGCGCTTGCCGCCGCGATGAGGGTGGCCATTGAGCGTCGTAATCCACGCCGGCGCGGGCTGTTCGACCACTTCGCGGCCATGGGCCGCGGCGGCGGCAACCTCCCCCTGAGGCTGCCGCCGTGTTGCCCTAGGCTTCCGGCATTCCCGCCTGAATCGACACCACCTCGGTGTCCATGCCGGAAAGGTAGTCGCCGCCGAACGCGGGTTCCATGACCCGTTCGCCCTGCAGGCCGGCGCATCCCCCGAGCGCCGCCAGAACCAGCCCCAATACCACGCGGTGCGCCAGACGCCGCGCCAGTCCCGAAACGCCTTGCTTCATCGCCTCGTCCCCTAAAAAGTGACAGGCAATGTAGCACGGCGACTACAACGCGAGGAGGAAAATTGACACACACCGCGGGCCGGCGCGGCTTCATGACACATCCGAACGCATGCCGTTCGGCTCATACCCCCTTTGTACCAGGGGCGCCGGCACGGGAAATCTACATACCGGCTTTGTAATACCTACCTGTCACGCCGCGATGGATTTTCCAAGTCCTTGAACCGGCTCAAAGCAGGCCCGGCTCGACCCTTGCGTTGTCCCGCCGGTGGATGCGGTTCCCATGCCCGGATTCCGGGCGAGTCCTCGAACAGGAGACCTCCGTATGAAAAAGACCCCCATCGCGATCGCCCTACTCACTTGCGCCGCAGGCCCGGCCGGTGTGCAAGTGGCGCTGGCGCAGAGCACGCAGGCGCCAAGCGCCCAGGCCAACAGCTGCATGGCCAACAATTACGACGCCAGCCGCGGCATGTTCACCGTCACCAATCCGGGCGCGGGCCCGGGCACGGTGAACCAGCAATGCTTCATCACCGTGGTGTCGGGCCGGCCCGATCCCGCCAGTGGCCAACTGCCCGCCGGCACGTATGAGATTCTGCTGAGCGGCGGTGGGGGCGGGGGCGGCGGCGGTTCTGACCGGGAAGGCGGCGGCGGCGGCGGCGCCGGTGCTGTTCCGCAGCGTATTGAGCGCGACCTGGCTCCGGGTACCTACCGCATCACCGTCGGCCGCGGCGGTCTGGGCGGCAAGGGCTGCCAGGTGGCCGTCAACGGCGGGGCCGGACGCGACGGTGCGCCCAGCAGTATCGCCGAGGCCTATACCGGCCAGACTGTGGCAGGCTTTACCGGCGCGGAAAACTGGACCGGCGCCCAGTCCTATACCGTGGCCTCTTCCCGCGCGACGCCCGGCCAAAGCGCCACCACGTCCATTCCTCCCGGCGCCGGCGGGCCTGCCATGATAGGCCAGAGCGGCGGCGGCGGCGGCGGGCGCGTGGCCTCCAGCACCGATCATCGCGCCGAGTCGGGCACTTGGCTGGCCGACGTGAACTATGGCGGCAAGCCCGGATCGGGCGGCTATGGCATAGCGCCCGAGACCAGCCGTCCCCTCGTGGGCGGCGGCGGCGGCGGCGCGGGCTACGGCAACGGCGGCGATGGCCAGTCGGTGGGACGCCGCGAGGTCGTGGCCAAGGCCGGCGAACTGGGCGGCGGCGGCGGCGGCGGCGCGGGTGGCCCCGGCGTCTGCGGCGACGGCGCCGCGGGCGGCGACGGTTTCGTGAAAATGACGCTGCTGAAGGCGGCGTCCTGATCAGTCGATAGGGGCCGCGCCGCGAGGCGCGGAAGTGCGCCGGCGGAGCGTTGCGCCAGGGCAACGGCGCAGCGAAGGCGGCGCTTCAGCGGCCGCTGTTTCGAAGCTGAGCGCTGCCCTGTTTCGTTAGGGCAACGCTACTGTGCGGCGAGCAGCCGCGCGGTTCAACCGCGCGGCTTTTTTTTTGCGTCCGCAAGCATGGCCAAGTCTTATCGATGCGGTCAGACCCTGTGTGACACAATGCCCTCTGCGTGCGCCGCGTCCAGCGTAGCGCCTAAGCGATCTCAAATGACAGGAGGAGAAACATGGGGGCAAAGAATTCAGGGCGCCTCGCGGGCAGGGTGGCCATCGTCACCGGCGCGGGCAGCGGCATCGGCCGCGCCGAGGCGCTGGCGCTGTCGGCCGAGGGCGCGCGCGTGGTGGTGAACGACCTGCCGCGCGGCGAGCCCACCTCGGCCGACAAGGTGGCGGCGGAAATCCGCGCCGCGGGCGGCGAGGCGGTGGCGGCCAACATGTCGGTGTCGAAAATGGAGAATGCCGCGGCCATTGTGCAGACGGCGCTGGACAGCTTTGGCCGCCTGGACATCCTGGTGAACAACGCCGGCTTCGGGCGCGTCGCCCCGGTGTGGGCCATGAGCGAGGCGGACTGGGACTCGGTTATCGCCGTGAACCTGAAGGGCACCTTCGCCATGGTGCGGCATGCCGCACCGGTGTTCATGAAGCAGAAAAGCGGCGTCATCGTCAACACCAGTTCCGAGTCCGGCACGGGCGACTATTATTTCGGCAGCTATGCCGCAGCCAAGGAGGGCGTGGCCGGCTTTACCCGGGCAGTGGCGCGCGACCTGGCGCGTTTCGGCGTGCGCTGCAACGCCATCCGCCCGCGCGCGTTCGACACCGGCCAGGCCACGCCGGCAGGATACGAAAAATTGATGGCTTTCTTCCGGCGCTTCGGCCGGGGGATAAGCGGGGTGTATCCCATTGGGCCGGTGTGCGGCAAGGGCGCCGAGGTGGCGGCCATCGTCACCTGGCTGTGCACCGACGAGGCGGCGCGGGCCAACGGCCGCGTGTTCGTGGCCGGCTGCGGCGAGGTGGGCCTATATCCCGAGCCGCGTCCGGCCCAGTCCTTCACCAACCTGCAGGGCTGGACCGTGGACAGCCTGTCGGAGATTCGCGATCACCTGTTGTTCGGGGTGGAGAACGAGTTCATCACCCTGCCCGAGGAGGCGCAGGCCATGATCGACCAGCGCGCCGCCACCCACCTGGAGCGCTTCGGGCGCGACGCGAACCTCGCCCCCAAGGCCGGCTAGTTGCTCGGCCCTCGAACCGCGACCGCCAAGCGCCCCGAAGTGCGCTGTCCGGACCAGCAAAGCTTCGTTGCCGCGCCGGCAACAAGGCGAGTTGCGCCTGCCATAGTCTTGCTTTAACGTGACATAAGACGGGTCGCAAACCCGCCCAGGGGAGGGAATGGATCGGGGGTGTGATGAACGACCGCATGATCCTGGAAACCCTGCCGCCGGCGGTGGCGCCGCTGCGCGCGCTCGTGCGCAAGCAGTACCTGGCCGATGAATCCCTGGCCACCGAGCGCCTGCTCGCCCTGGCCGCGTTCGAGCCGCCCGCTGAGGCGCGGGTGCAGTCGGTCGCGCGCCGCCTGGCGCTGGCCATGCGCGCGCGCCGCGCCTCCGCCGCCACGGACATGGAGGGCTTTCTCCAGGAGTACAGCCTGGGCACCGAGGAAGGCGTGGTGCTCATGTGCCTGGCCGAGGCGCTGCTGCGCATTCCCGACGATGCCACGGCCGATCGGCTGATCCAGGACAAGCTCTCCGCGGCGCACTGGGAAAAGCACCTCGGCCACAGCCATTCGCTGCTGGTGAACGCCTCAACCTGGGGGTTGATGCTGTCGGGGAGGCTGGTGGACCTGGGCGCGCAGGGGCGGGGCGCAGCGGGCTTCTTCGAGCAATTGCTGGGGCGGCTGGGCGAGCCCGTGGTGCGGCTGGCGTTGCGCCGCGCCATGGCCATTCTCGGTGAACAGTTCGTCGCGGGGCGGCGCATCGAGGACGCGCTGGCGCGCGCCGCGCGCCGGCCGCAATGGCGGCATTCCTTCGACATGCTGGGCGAGGCGGCGCTCACGGCCGTGGACGCCGAGCGCTACCTGGAAGCCTACGGCAACGCCATCGCCGTTATCGGCGCCAGTATCAGCGCCGGTATCAGGACGGGCGGCAGTGGAATATCGCGCGGGCAGATCGAGGCGCACAGCATTTCAGTGAAGCTGTCGGCGCTGCACCCGCGCTTCGAGTTCGCGCAGCAGCAGCGGCTGATGGGTGAACTGGTGCCGCGCGTGGCGGCCCTGGCCGCGCGGGCGCGCGATGCGGGCATCGGCCTCACCCTGGACGCCGAGGAGAGCGAGCGGTTGGAGCCGCTGCTGGATGTGTTCGAAGCCGTATACCGTGACGCGGGCGACTACGAGGGCCTGGGCATCGCCGTACAGGCCTATCAGAAGCGCGCCGCCGCCGTGGTCGACTGGCTGGCCGAGCTGGGCCGCGCCGGCGGCCGGCGCATCCCAGTGCGGCTGGTGAAGGGCGCTTATTGGGACAGCGAGATCAAGCGCGCCCAGGAACGCGGGCTTGAAGGCTACCCGGTGTTCACGCACAAGAGCGCCACCGACGTATCCTATCTCGCCTGCGCGCGCCGCATGGCGGCTTCGCCCGAGGCGATCTATGCCCAGTTCGCCACGCACAACGCCCACACCGCGGCGGCGGTCCTGGAAATCATGCGCGAGGCGCGCGTGGAGCGCTTCGAGTTCCAGCGCCTGCATGGCATGGGCGAGGCGCTGCACCAAAGCCTCATGGAGGACGAGCGCCTGGCCGACCTGCCCGGCGCAGGCTGGCGGGTGTATTCGCCCGTGGGGTCGCACGAGGATCTGCTGCCGTACCTGGTGCGCCGCCTGCTGGAGAACGGCGCCAACACCTCGTTCCTGCGCCATGCCATGAGCGAGGACGTGCCCGTGGACAGCCTGGTGGCGGACCCGGTTCACAAGCTGCGCGCGGTCAAGCTGCGCGGCGAGGAATGCGGCGGCGCGGCGCTGCATGCGCGCATTCCCCTGCCGCGCGACCTGTATCCGGATCGGCGCAATTCGGCGGGTGTCAATCTCGCCGACGTCGAATCGCTGCTGGAACTGACCCGCGGGGTGGAGGAGGCCATGGCGGACCTGGGCCGCCTGCACGCCGCCGCCCCGCTGCTGGGCGGCGAGGCGCAGGATGGAGAGGCGCGCGCGGTGTGCGATCCCGCCGACGGCCGGCGCGTGGTCGGCAGCATCATCCATGCCGGGCCGGCCCTGGTCGAGCGCATGTACGCGCTCGCCGCCGCGGCGCAGCCGGATTGGGACGCTCTGGGCGCGGAGGAGCGCGCGCGTCGCCTGGAGCGCGCCGCCGACCTGATGGAGGAACAGCGCGCCGAACTGATCGCGCTCCTGGCGCGCGAGGGCGGCAAGTGCGTGCCGGATGCCGATGCGGAGGTGCGCGAGGCCGCCGACTACTGCCGCTACTATGCGCTGGCGGCGCGCCGCATGGGTGCGGCGCAGGTTCTTCCGGGCCCCACCGGCGAGCGCAACGAACTCGCCTGGCACGGGCGCGGCGTGTTCGCTTGCATGAGCCCCTGGAACTTTCCGCTGGCGATTTTCACCGGTCAGGTGACGGCGGCGCTGGCGGCGGGCAACGCCGTCATTGCCAAGCCTGCCAACCAGACGCCGCTGATCGCGTCGGCGGCGGTGAAACTGCTGCATCGCGCCGGCATTCCCGGCGAGGTGCTGCATTTCGCGCCGGGATCCAGCTCCCGCATCGGCGCGGCGCTGCTCGACGACGCGCGCCTCGCCGGCGTGGTGATGACCGGCTCCACCGAGAGCGCGCAGGCCATCCACCGCCAGCTCGCGGCGCGGCCCGGCCCCATCGTGCCGCTTATCGCCGAGACCGGCGGCCAGAACGCCATGATCGTGGACAGCTCGGCGCTGCCCGAGCAGGCTGCCCTGGACGCGCTGCGCTCGGCCTTCAACAGCGCCGGGCAGCGCTGCTCGGCGCTGCGCGTGCTGTTCCTTCAGGAGGAGATCGCCGAGCGGGTGCTGCGCCTCGTGACCGGCGCCATGGAGGAACTGGCGGTGGGCGACCCGGCGCTGATTTCCACCGACGTGGGGCCGGTGATCGACGCTCCATCGCGGGACGCGCTGCAGGCGCATGCCGCGCGCATGCAAAGCGAAGGCCGGCTGCTGGCGCGCACCGCGCTCGGAGAGCAGTGCGCGCACGGCAGCTTCGTTGCTCCCCAGGCCTTCGAAATCGACGCCATCGGCCGGCTCACGCGCGAAGTGTTCGGGCCCCTATTGCACGTGGTGCGCTTTTCCGGCCACAAGCTGGACGCCGTGGTCGACGCCATCAACGCCACCGGCTATGGGCTCACGCTGGGCGTGCATTCGCGCATTGACGCCACGGTGCAGCGCGTCCGGGCCCGCGCGCGCGTGGGCAATGTGTACGTGAACCGCAACCAGATCGGCGCTGTGGTGGGCGTGCAGCCCTTCGGCGGGGAGAGGTTGTCGGGCACGGGACCCAAGGCGGGAGGCCCGCACTACGTGCAGCGCTTCGCCCTGGAACGGACGTTCACGGTGAACACCGCCGCGGTGGGCGGCAACGCCGTGCTGCTGGGCAGCGCGGAGGACTGATCGGGCATAACATCCCGGTCAAGGACAACAAAAAGAGGAGGGGTCATGAAGGGTCGCATCGCCTGTGCGCTGGCCGCCTGTCTTGCGGCCGGTGCCGCGCCCTGTGCCGGCGCCGATTTTCCCAACCACCCGATGAAAATCATCGTGCCCTATCCGCCCGGCGGCGCCACGGACATCGTCAGCCGCGTGGCGGGCGAGGTGCTGCACGAGCGCCTGGGCCAGCCGGTGATCGTTGAGAACCGCCCCGGCGCCGACGCCGTGATCGGTCTGGACGCGCTCGCCCGCTCGGCGCCCGACGGTCATACCCTGGGCATCATGCCGGGCGCGTCGCTTGTCACGCTGCCGGTGGTGAAGAAAAGCCTGCCCTTCGACCCGCTGGCCGACTTTGCGCCGCTGTCCATGGTGTTCCGCTATCCCCAGATCATCATGGTCAACAGTGAACTGCCGGTGAAATCGCTGGCCGAGTTGATTGCCTACGTGCGCGCCAACCCCGGCAAGGTGAACCGCGCCGTGGTGGGCACGGGCTCCATGCTGCAATCCACCATGACCGACGTGGCGCTGGGCATTCAGGGACAGACCGTGATCGTGAACTACAAGGGCAGCTCGCTGTCGGCCACGGCCATGCAGTCCAACGAGGTGCAGCTCATGAACATGGATCCCACGCTGGGCCTGCCGGCGCTGAAAAGCGGCAAGGTGCGGGCGCTGGCGGTGACCACGCCGCAGCGCCTGGCGGTGCTGCCCGAGGTGCCCACGGTCGCCGAGGCGGCGTCGCCCGGTTTCGAACTGACATCGGTGTTCGGCTTCTTCGCCCCGGCCAAGACGCCGCGCGAGACGGTGCAGAAGCTTTCGGAGGAGTTCACCGCCATGGCGAAAAGCGGCCCGGTGAACGACTACATCGTGAACAAGATCGGCGCCATGCCGGTGGGCTCGACCGCCGAGGAGTTCGCGCAGTGGCTGCGCGCCGACTTCGCGCGCGAGAAGGCGGCGGCGCAGGTGGCCAAGGTGCAGCCCGAGTAGGAACCCAGGTAAAAAATGCGCTGTCTCAGTTGGTGTACTGAAACCATGCGCGGCTCATGACGGCATCGCCCACCCGCCGCGAGCACGACCTGCTGGGAGAGCGGGATGTGCCGGCGCAGGCCTACTACGGCATCCACACCCTGCGGGCGCTGGAGAATTTTTCCATCAGCGGCACGCCCATTTCACGCTACGCCGACCTGGTGACCGGCCTCGCCTGCGTGAAGCAGGCCGCGGCCATGGCCAACAACGCCCTGGGCCTCTTGGACGACGAGCGCGCCGCGGCCATTGTCGGCGCGTGCGAGGCCATCCGCGAGGGCGAACTGCTGGACGAGTTCGTGGTGGACGTGATCCAGGGCGGCGCCGGCACCTCCACCAACATGAACGCCAACGAGGTGATCGCCAATATCGCGCTGGAGCTGATGGGATACCCGCGCGGGCATTACGCCGCGCTGCATCCGATCGACGACGTGAA
>DATNCF010000075.1:0-2103 GCA_035571675.1 Burkholderiales bacterium
GCAACCGACCGCGAGCGCGATGACCGGGCCCAATGGCTGAAAAACGCCTGCTCTATTTCACCGCCGGCGAGGTGTCCGCCTTCCGCTGGAAGGGCGGGCGGCTGGAGGCCGAGGAGACCTTCGCGCAACGCGAGGAGGGCGTGGCCGCCTTCGCCCAATACCTGACGCGCCATTCCGCGGCGCTGTATTACATGCTGGCCGACGTGGTGGAGGAGGACTTCGCCACCGACAGCATTCCCGCCGTGCGCGGCTCGGACCGGCGCGAACTCCTGGCGCGCAAGCTCTCCCAGCGCTACCGCGACACCAGCCTGGCGCTGACGCTGTCCCTCGGAATGCGCAGCGTGGGCGACCGCCGCGAGGAGCAGATGCTGTTCAGCTCGTTCACCAACACCCAGCAGTTCCAGCCCTGGCTGACGGCGCTGAGCACCCACGAAGCGCGCGTGGTGGGACTGTATTCGCCCCCGCTGCTGGCGCCGCTCATCGGGGCGAAGCTGGGCCACAAGGCGGAGCACTACCTGCTGGTGACCGTGGAGAAGGCGGGCCTGCGCCAGACTTTCGTGCACCAGGGCGCGGTGCGTTTCTCGCGCCTGGGGCGCATCACCGAGAACGACGCGACCAAGACCGCGGCCGCCTGCGCCGCGGAATCGTCGCGCATCCAGCAGTACCTGGTCAGCCTGCGCATCCTGTCGCGCGACGGCCCGCGCCTGAAAGCCGTGGTGCTGGCCCCGGCCGCCGACTGGCAGGCCTACGCGGACATCTGCGTGTCGAACGCGCAAATCGACTACGAGGTGCTGAAGGAGGAGGACGCGGCGCGGCGCTGCGGCCTGAAGTCCGCCCCGGCCGGATCGACCGCCGAGGCGCTGTTCCTGCACGTGCTGGCCGGCGCGCAGGTGGGCGCGCAGTTCGCCGCCGACGCCCTGCGCCGCCATTACCATCTGTGGCGGGCGCGCCTCGCGCTGCTGACGGTGGGCGCCGCGGTGTTCGCGTTCTGCCTGCTGTTCTCCGGGTTCAAGATGCTCGACATGTACGGGGTAAACAAGTCGGCCGACGCCGACCGGCGCCTCGAGAGCGTTGCCCAGCAGCAGTACGCTCGCATCCAGGCCACTTTCCCCAAGACGCCCACCAGCACCGACAAGCTGGACGCCATTGTCAAGAACTACGCCGCGCTGCGGGCCCAGACCCGCAGCCCCGAGGGCCTGCTGCTGCAGATCAGCCGGGCGCTCGCCAACCTGCCGCAGATCGAGATCGACAGCATCGAATGGGATGCGTCCAAGGCGCCGGCCACGGCCCAGGCCGCCGCGTCCAAGACGGGTGAAACGGCCGCCGGCGCCGCGGCCTCGGGCGCCCCCGCCAACGCCGGCGCCAATGCCAAACCCGAGGACATCCGCCAGTACGCCACCATCCAGGGCCATGTGGTCTCGACGCAGGCATCGGATTTCCGCGCCGTCACCCAAGTGGTCGACCAGTTCGCCGGCGCGCTGCGCGGCCAGCCCGGCGTCCAGTTGGTGAGCCGCCGCCTGCCCTTCGACATCAGCGCCGGCCAGAGCCTGGCCGGCGACATCGGCGCGGCACGCGAGACCGAAGTGCCGCGCTTCACCATCGTGATCAGCAAGCAGGGGGCGTGATGACGCTGTCCGGCGCCGACCTCCGCCCCCTGCGCTGGCCGCTGGCCATTGCCGTGCTGCTGGCCCTGGCCGGCATCGGCGTCACCGTGATGTCCGAACGCCAGCTCGACGCCGCGCGCAAGGCGCGCGACCTCGCCCACATCCAGCGCATCGCCGCGCAGGAGCGCGTGACCAAGGCCACCGACGAGGAGCGGGAGATCCGCCAGAACCTGGGCGAGTACCAGAAGATGGTGGATGCGGGCATGGTGGGCCGCGCCAACCGGCTCGACCTCATCGAGCGCATCTCCGACATCAAGAAGCAGCGCAAGCTGTTCGAGATGCACTACAACATCGAAGCCCAGAAGCCGCTCGACTATGCGGGGATTTCCTCCACCGGGGGGATGGATTTCGTCACCAACCGCATGCAGCTCACCATGCTGCTGCTTCACGAAGACGATTTCCTCGGTTTCCTGCGCGACCTCGGCGCGGGCAGCAAGGC
>DATNCF010000076.1:0-12322 GCA_035571675.1 Burkholderiales bacterium
GCCCATGTACACCACCACGGTCTGGCGCGGGCGTGCGAGCAGGTCCCAGTCGAGGTCGAGCGAACCGTCCTTGAGATGCCCGGTGACGAACACGCAGGCCTGGGCGTGGTCGCGGTGGGTGAGCGGTATGCCGGCGTAGGCCGCCGCGCCCGAGGCGGCGGTGATGCCGGGGATGACCTCGAAGGCCACGCCGCTGCCCGACAAGGCCTCGATCTCCTCGCCGCCGCGGCCGAAAATGTAGGGGTCGCCGCCCTTCAAGCGCACCACGCGCTTGCCCTCGCGCGCCAGCCTGACCAGCAGGGCGTTGATCTCCTCCTGCGACAGCGCATGGCGGTCGCGCTCCTTGCCCACGTAGATGCGATCGGCGTCGCGGCGCGCCAGATCGACGATGGGCAGCGACACCAGGTTGTCGTAGAGCACGCAGTCGGCCGCCTGCAGCGCGCGCAGGGCGCGCAGCGTGACCAGGTCGGGATCGCCCGGGCCGCCGCCCACCAGGTACACCATGCCGGCGGTGAACTCGGGCGGAAGTTCGGCGTTACCCATGGGTCCGTCAGCCTGGCCCACGGCCAGCGCGCGCTCCAGCGCCGCCTCGGCCTGGGCCTCGCGGCCGCCGAACATCATGTCGGCGATGGGGCCCTGCAGCACCTGCTCCCAGAAGCGCCGCCGCGACTCGGTGTCGGGAAAGCGCTGGCGCGACTTGGCGCGGAACTTGGCCGCCAGCGCGGCGAGGCGCCCGTAGGCGGCGGGAATCATGGTCTCAAGGCGCGCGCGCAGCAGGCGCGCCAACACCGGCGTGGTGCCCCCCGAGGAGATGGCAATGGCCAGGGGCGCGCGGTCCACCACAGAGGGCATGATGAAGCTGGAGCGCGCCGCGTCGTCCACCACGTTCACGGGAATGTGGCGCGCGCGCGCCGCGTCGGCGACCCGCTGGTTGACGTCGGTTTCATGCGTGGCCGCCACGGCGAGGTCGGCGCCGTCGAGGTCGGCAGCCTCGAAAAGCCGGGCCGCGTGGCTGACCTGCCCGGCCTCGGCCTGCAGCGCGATGCGCTCGCACAGCTCGGGCGCGACCACCTTGACCTGGGCGCCGCTCGCCAGCAGCGCGTCGACCTTGCGCGCCGCCACCGGCCCGCCGCCGATGACCACGCAGGGCCGGCCGCGCACGTCGAGGAAGGCGGCGAAATAGGGGCGATCGGGGTGCTTCAGCCGCAGGGGCTTGGCGCGCTTTGCGGGGTCCGGCGGCATGACTGCGCTCGCTGCTAGAACCTTCCGGCCAGCTTGAGCACCCGCCCGGCGCCGGTCTCGGCCACGTGCAGGTTGCCGGCGGCGTCGAACACGGGGTCGCGCGGCCCGCTCAGGCGGTCGAGCACGGTGAGGCGCTTGCCGGAGCGGGTCAGGCGCACCACCTTGCCGGCGTCGCGCAGCGCCACGTACAGGTCGCCCGACTGGCCGACGGCGACGCCGATGGGCCAGTCGGTGTCGGCCGCCACCACTTCCACCGCCCCGCCCGGTCCCACCTTCACCACGCGGCGGTTGCTGAGGTCGGTCACGTACAGGGTGCCGTCGGCCGCGAAGGCCAGGCCGTGCGGCCTGAAGCCAGACACCACCACGCGGTATTTGTTGGGGGCGGAAAACGCCAGCACCCGGCTGGCGCCGTATTCGCACACCAGCAGCTCGCCGGCGGAATTGAACTGCAGGTCCACCGGGGACTTGAGGCCGCCCGCCCAGGTGGCGGGCTTGCGGTCGGCGCCGATCACGGCGATGCGGTGGTTGCCCGTGTCGGCCACGTACAGGTTGCCGCGCGCGTCCACGGCGATGTCGTGCGGCTGCTTGAAGCCGCCGATGCGCGTGAGCTTGCCGTCGGCCTCGATGCGGACGATGCTCGCCCCGCCCTGCTCGGCCACGTACACCTCGCCCGCGGGGGTGACCAGCAGGCCGCGCGGCGCGGCCAGTCCGGCGGCGACCACCACCGTGTCCTGCGTGATGGCGCGCACCGCCTCTTCCGTTCCCAGGCCCGGCAGCAGTTGCGCGCCGGCCTCGCCGCCATAGCCCGCCGCCGAGGCCAGCGCGGCCATGAGCACGCCGCCGTAAACGCCGTTGCGCTTCATTGCGGCTCCGGGTAGGCCTGGCCGACGCGGCGGATGAGGTAGCCGCCGGACTTCTCGTCGTGCTCCAGGGTGATGAGCTTGCGCTTGGCGGCCTCGTTCAGCACGTCGCCGAAGGCGCGAAAGCCGTAATAGGACTCATTGAAGCCGGGCTTGCGGCGCTTGAGCGCCTGCTTGACCATGGAGCCCCACACCTTCTCGCCCTCGCCGCGCTCGGCGATGAGCGCCTCCACGGTCTCCATGACGAGGTCCACGGCTTCCTGCTTGCGGTCCTCCTTGCGGCCGTCCGCCGCGGCGGCCTGGCCGCCCCCGGCCGGCGCGGCGGCCTTGCGCTTCTCGCCGCGCTTCTTGGCGGCGCGGCGCTTGACCTCGTCCTCGCGCACCAGGTCGTCGTAGAAAATGAATTCGTCGCAGTTGGCGATCAGCAGGTCGGAGGTGGAGTTCTTCACCCCGATGCCGATCACCGCCTTGGCGTTCTCGCGCAGCTTGGACACCAGCGGCGAGAAGTCCGAGTCGCCGCTGATGATGACGAAGGTGTCCACGTGCTCCTTGGTGTAGCACAGGTCGAGGGCGTCCACCACCATGCGGATGTCGGCCGAGTTCTTGCCTGACTGCCGCACGTGCGGGATCTCGATCAGCTCGAAGGAGGCGCCGTGCATGCCGGCCTTGAAGTCCTTGTAGCGCTCCCAGTCGCAATAGGCCTTCTTCACCACGATGCTGCCCTTGAGCAGCAGCCGCTCCAGCACCCGGTTGATGTCGAACTGGGCGTACTTGGCGTCGCGCACGCCCAGGGCGATGTTCTCGAAATCGCAGAACAGCGCCATATTGCGGGTTTCATGCTGGGTGGCCATGGCCTCGTTTAACCCCAAAGGGGAAGGGCGGAAAACCGCCATCCTACATGAGTAACCGGGTGCGGTTGAACAAGCGGTCACAGCCCCATGTATTCCCCGCGCTTGTAACCTCTCCTAGCGGGGCATGCGCGCCAGCAGCCGGTCCAGGCGGTCGGCGAAGGCCTTCTGGTCGCGGGCCGAGAACGGCGCCGGCCCGCCGGTCTGCACGCCGGCCGCGCGCTGCTGTTCCATGAAATTGCGCAGCGCCAGGCGCTCCTGGATGTTCTCGGTGCTGAATTGCTCGCCGCGCGGGTCGATGACGGTGCCGCCCTTGGCGATCACCGCCGCCGCCAGCGGTATGTCGGCGGTCACCACCAGGTCGCCCGCCGCCACCTCGGCGGCGATGCGCTCGTCGGCCACGTCGAAACCCTGCGGCACCTGGATGGCGCGGATGTAGGGCGAAGGCGGCGTGCGCAACGGCTTGTTGGCCACCAAGGTGAGGGACAGCTTCAGCCGCTCGGCGACCCGGAACAGGATGTCCTTGATGGGGCCGGGGCAGGCGTCGGCGTCAACCCAGATGTGCACTGCCCAGCCTGCCTTAGAGAACAGCCTCGATGTCCTGGGCGATGTCCTCGGGCTTGGTTTTCGCGGAATAGCGCCGGATCACCTTGCCGTCGCGGCCCACCAGGAACTTGGCGAAGTTCCACTCGATGTCCTCGGGCTTCTTGCCCGGCTGGTCCGCTTCGGCGGCGGCGGCTTTCAGCCACTGGTACAGGGGATGGGCGCCCGCGCCGTTGACGTCGATTTTCTCGAACATCGGGAAGGACACGCCGTAATTCTTCTGGCAGAACGCGCCGATCTCCTCGGCCGTGCCCGGCTCCTGCGCGCCGAACTGGTTGCAGGGAAAGCCCAGCACCGCGAGGCCCTTGCCGGCGTATTTCTTGTTGAGGTCTTCCAGGCCCGCGTACTGGGGCGTGAGGCCGCATTTGCTGGCGGTGTTCACCACCAGCGCCAGCTTGCCCTTATAGGCATCGAGGGACTGCGGCTTGCCGGCCAATGTTTTTGCGGAGAAATCATAAAGCGTGCTCATGTTTCATTCCTCTAATGGATGGCGCTGCGGGCGGTGTTGACCGCGAGGAAAATCTCGCGCAGGAACACCAGCAGGCAGCCTACCATGGCCACCATAGCCAGGATGAACAGCAAGCCCACGGCGCGGGCGAGGTTGATGGCAATGAAAGCGTCGATGAAGGCTAGGGCTACTGACAGGCAGATGAAGAGGGCTGCGAGTACGGCGAGGACTATGGCGATGTAGGTCAGATGGATGCGGTGCTCAAGCTGCCGCAGTTCCTCACGCCCCACGGCGCGCTGAGGATCTTCCTCTCCCACCTGGTGGTCGTCGAGCTGGTGAAAGAAGCGCCGCAGCGCCCGATTTCTATCGACAATCCGTCCAAGGCGGCTGGCAAAGACGTTGATGAGGGTGCCGATCGCCGTCAGCAAGAATACCGGCGCGACCGCCAACTGAATGGCGTGCGCAATGTCGCCGAACGAACCGGAGGGAAACATTTTTTTATTGTTTCATCCGAGCCCAACGGAGCGGAGAGCTTCCTCCGTGGCGACACCCGAATTGGCCATGGATGTCCCGGTCAAATTTTGGTGAACCGGGCTACGGGGACAGCCCGGTAATCACCTGCCCAACGAATGGAATAACGAATTAAACGATGTTCAGATGATCAATGCCGGACGTGATGTCCTTGTTCTTGGACTCTTTCGAATGCAGCTTGATCATGAGTCGCAGGTCGTTCACCGAGTCAGCGTTCCTGAGCGCATCTTCGTAGGAAATCTTCCCTTCTTCATACAAGTCGAACAGCGCCTGGTCAAACGTCTGCATCCCCAGTTCGCGCGACTTCTTCATGATTTCTTTTATCTCGTGCACCTCGCCCTTGAAGATCAGGTCGGAGATGAGGGGCGAGTTGAGCATGATCTCCACCGCGGCGGCGCGGCCCTTGCCTTCCTTGAGCGGAATGAGGCGCTGCGATACCAGGCCGCGCAGGTTGAGCGACAGGTCCATGAGCAACTGGGCGCGGCGCTCTTCGGGGAAGAAGTTGATGATGCGGTCCAGGGCCTGGTTGGCGCTGTTGGCGTGCAGCGTGCCCAGGGCGAGGTGGCCGGTTTCGGCGAAGGCCACGGCGTGCTCCATGGTCTCCTTGGAGCGGATCTCGCCGATCAGGATGACGTCGGGCGCCTGGCGCAGGGTGTTGTGCAGCGCCGACTCCCAGGACTCGGTGTCCACGCCCACCTCGCGCTGGGTGATGATGCAGTTCTTGTGCGGGTGGGTGTACTCGATCGGGTCCTCGATGGTGATGATGTGGCCGTAGGCGTTCTCGTTGCGGTAGCCGATCATGGCGGCGAGCGTGGTGGACTTGCCCGAACCCGTGCCGCCCACCATGATGACCAGCCCGCGCTTGGTCATGATCACGTCCTTCAGCACCGGCGGAATGCCCAGGTCTTCCATTCTGGGAATGGTGGTGGTGATGACCCGCAGCACCAGGCCCACGTTGCCCTGCTGCACGAAGGCGTTGACGCGGAAGCGCCCGATGCCGGCCGGGGCGATGGCGAAGTTGCATTCCTTCTTGGCCTCGAACTCGGCCGACTGCTTGTCATTCATGATGGAGCGCGCCAGGTCGGCGGTGTGCTGGCCGGTGAGCGCCTGGTTGGACACCGGCGTCATCTTGCCGTCGATTTTCATGGCCGGGGGAAAGCCGACCGTGATGAACAGGTCGGAACCCTTTTTCTGCAGCAGCAGCCGCAGAAGGTCGTACATAAATTTGGTAGCCTGTTCGCGTTCCATGGTCAACCTCGCGGAATATCAGGTAAAAAGCCCTGGATATGGATCGGTATTGAATTGTCGATCGGCATCTGCCCCGCCCACTCCCCCTGCCCCTCTCCCCCAGGGAGAGGGGTGTTGGCCTCGCTGCGTAGCGCACTACGGAGGGGCTTTGCACCCTTCTCCTGGGGAGAAGGGCCGGGGATGAGGCGAGCCAAAGCCGGCCTATTAAAAATAATTGTTAGTTAAAGTTGTCTTTGTTTGCTGCCTTCGACCGCGCTTCTTCCTTGGAGATAAGGTTTCGTTTCACCAGGTCCTGCAGATTCTGGTCCAAGGTTTGCATGCCAAACTGTTGACCTGTCTGAATAGCCGAATACATTTGCGCGATCTTGTTTTCGCGTATCAGGTTGCGTATGGCCGGCGTCCCCACCATGATCTCGTGCGCGGCCACCCGCCCGTTCCCATCCTTGGTCTTGCACAGGGTCTGGGAAATGATGGCGCGGATGGACTCGGAAATCATGGCGCGGATCATGTCCTTCTCGGCCGCGGGGAACACGTCCACGATGCGGTCGATGGTCTTGGCGGCCGACGAGGTGTGCAGCGTGCCGAACACCAGGTGGCCGGTCTCGGCGCCGGACAGCGCCAGGCGGATGGTTTCCAGATCGCGCATTTCGCCCACCAGGATCACGTCCGGGTCTTCGCGCAGCGCCGAGCGCAGCGCGTTGTTGAACGACAGGGTGTGCGGCCCGACCTCGCGCTGGTTGATCAGGCACTTCTTGGATTCGTGCACGAACTCGATGGGGTCCTCGATGGTGAGGATGTGGCCCATTTCGTTTTCGTTCTTGTGGTTCATCATGGCGGCGAGCGTGGTGGATTTCCCCGAGCCCGTGGGCCCGGTCACCAGCACCACGCCGCGCGGCTGGTCGGCCAGTTCGGCGAAGATTTTCGGCGCCTTCAAATCCTCCAGCGACAGTATCTTGGACGGGATGGTCCGCATCACCGCCGCCGCGCCGCGGTTCTGCACGAAGGCGTTGACCCGGAAGCGCGCCAGGCCCGGAATGGCGAAGGAGAAGTCGCACTCCAGGTTTTCTTCGTAGGCCTTGCGCTGGCCGTCGTTCATGATGTCGTAAATCATTCCATGGACGTCTTTGTGCTCCATGGGCGGCAGGTTGATGCGGCGGATGTCGCCGTGCACGCGGATCATGGGCGGCAGCCCGGCGGACAGGTGCAGGTCGGAGGCCTTGTTCTTGACCACGAAGGCCAGCAGTTCGGAAATATCCATATAATTTCAACCTTCCCTATGACCGCCGCACACAAAGCACAAAAAAGGGCGGTGGCAACCCGCTGCCGGCCCGCATCCGTGCATTCCTAAATCATTGTTGTTTCTGGATTATGGCTGCAACAGCGACCCCCTTGCAACAACGGCTCGCAGCGGTTCGTGCAGGATTGCAAAAAGCCTGCGCGACGGCGCGCAGGCCGGCGGGCGACGTGACGCTGGTGGCCGTTTCCAAGACCTTCGGCCCGGAGTTGGTACGGCAGGCGGTCGAGGCGGGCCAGCTTGATTTCGGCGAAAACTACGTCCAGGAAGCCATTGAGAAAATGGACGCCTTGGCGGACCTTGAGCTGGTCTGGCACTTCATCGGACCCATCCAGAGCAACAAAACCCGCCCTATCGCGGAACGGTTCGCCTGGGTGCACTCGCTGGACCGGGGAAAAATCGCTGCGAGGCTGTCCGACCAGCGGCCGGAGGGATTGCAGCCGCTTCAAGTCTGCATCGAGGTCAATCTCAGCGGCGAGGCGAGCAAAAGCGGCGTCTCCCGCCACGAGTTGGCGGGCCTCGCCCGCGTCGTGGCCGGGCTGCCCCGGCTGAAGCTGCGGGGACTCATGACCATTCCCGAGCCCGGTGACGACATGGATCTGCGGCGGCGGCGCTTTGCCGAGCTGCGTGGCCTGCTGGATGGTCTGAAACGCAACGGGCTGGACGTGGACACCCTGTCCATGGGCATGTCGGCCGACATGGCGGCGGCCGTGGCCGAGGGTGCTACGATGGTGCGCATAGGAACGGCCATTTTCGGCCAAAGACTGAATAAATAACGACTTCCATCGTGAAAATCACCTTTATCGGCGGCGGGAACATGGCCCAGGCCATCATTGGTGGGTTGGTGCAGAAGGATTTTGCCGCCCATGACATTGGCGTGGTGGAAGTAATAGAAGAACAACGGACCAAGCTTGGGTCTCAACTCGGCGTTCGTGCTTATGCCAGTGTTGCTGAAGCGGCCACGCAGAAGGGGGCTCCGCCCCCTTCGCATCCCCCAAAAAGCGCCTCCGTTTTAGGTGATCTGGTCGTGATGGCGGTCAAACCGCAGCAGATGCGTGAAGCGGCCACGGCGCTTGCGCCGCACGTGTCAGGCGCGGTGGTGTTGTCCATTGCCGCCGGGATTCGGCTGGCCGACCTGTCGCGCTGGCTGGGCGGGCACCAAAAGCTGGTGCGCTGCATGCCCAACACGCCGGCGCTGGTATCGGCGGGCATCGCCGGCGTCTATGCGTCACCCGGCGTCAATGCCGACCAGCGCTCAGGCGTCGAAAAAGTGCTCGCGGCCGTGGGCAAAGTGGTTTGGGTGAAGGATGAAGCGCAGCTCGACCCGGTGACCGCGATATCAGGCAGCGGACCGGCGTATGTGTTTTTTTTCATCGAGGCGCTGGAGAAAGCCGCCATTGACCTGGGGCTTTCGTCGCAAGACGCCCGGTTGCTCGCCATTGAGACTTTCGTGGGCGCGGCCAAGCTGGCCGCGGGCTCGCCCGACGCGCCCGGCGTGCTGCGCGAGCGGGTCACGTCCAAGGGCGGCACCACCGAGGCGGCGCTGGCCTCGATGAACGCCGACCGCGTGGCCGAGGCCATCGGCCGCGCAGTGCGCGCCGCCAACGCCCGCGCCGGCGAACTGGCCGACCAGTTGGGCAAGGGTTAGTCCATTAGCAGTCCCAGTTCCTCAATCTTTCAAAGGCGTCATGTCAGCGCTCACCCAGATCGCCAACCTGCTCATCGACACGCTGGGCACGCTGTTCGTGTACCTGCTGCTGCTGCGTTTTCACATGCAGTGGCTGCGCGCGCCCTTCCGCAATCCCATCGGCGAGTTCGTGACCGGGCTCACCAACTGGCTGGTGCTGCCGGCGCGGCGCATCATGCCCGGCCTGTTCGGCCTCGACATGGCCACGCTGATCGCCGCCTGGATTGTCGAGATGCTCGTCATGGCGGCGCTCATGGCGCTGCGCGGGGTGCAGTCCGCGTCGGGCGCGGCCCTGGCGCTGATCGCGGTGCTGGCGGTGATCGAGCTGCTGCGCATGTCGCTGTACCTGCTCATCGGCGCGGCCATCGTGCAGGCGCTGGTGTCCTTCATGGCGCCCTACTCGCCCGTGGCGCCGCTGCTCAACGCGCTGACCGCGCCCTTTTACCGGCCATTCCGGCGTTTCATCCCGCCGGTGGGCAACATCGACCTGACGCCGCTGTTCCTGGTGCTGGTGGCCGAGATCGCGCTGATCGTGCTCGGCGCCGCGGCGCGGGAGATCACCGCGCTTTAGGAACGTGATGTGAGAGGCTACGCCTCATACATCACCTGACCTCCAACGAGCGTATAGCGCACCTTCCCCGGCAGTTCGTACCCCAGGAAGGGCGTGTTGTGGCCCTGGCTTTTCAGCGTGTCGGCGCTGACGCGCACCTGCGCCTGGGGGTCGAACACGCACACGTCGGCCGCCGCGCCCACGGCCAGGCTGCCGGCCTGGACACCGAGAATGCGCGCCGGCCGGTCGGTGATGGCCGACAGCGTTTTCGCCAGCGGCAGTTTCATTTCGCCGCCCCATTTCAGCGTGAGCGGCAGCAGCAGTTCCAGGCCGGTGACGCCGGGCTCGGCCTCGGCGAACGGGAGCTGCTTGGAATCCTCGTCCACCGGCGCGTGGTCCGAGCACAGGGCGTCCACGCCGCCGTCGGCCAGCGCCGCCCGCAGCGCGTCGCGGTCGCGCTGGGTGCGGAAGGGCGGGATGACGTTGCAGTGCGAATCGAAATAACCCAGGTCCATTTCGGACAGGTGCACGTGGTGCGCCGACACGTCGCAGGTCACCGGCAGCCCCTCGGCGCGCGCCGCACGCACCAGCGCCACGCCCTCGGCCGTGGACAGGCGCTGGAAGTGCACCCGCGCGCCCGTAGCGCGCACCAGGCGCAGCATGGTCTCCAGGGCGATGGTTTCGGCAAAGGAGGGAATGCCGGGCAGCCCCAGGCGCGTGGCCACGTCGCCGTCGTGCGCCACGCCGTCTTTGGCCAGGTAACCGTCCTGGGGTCGCAGCCAGACGGCAAAACCGAAGGTGGAGGCGTATTGCAGCGCGCGCCACAGCACTTGGGTGTCGGCGATGGGGGTGTCGGCCTGCGAGAAGGCAACGCAGCCTGCCTCTTGAAGGGTTGCCATTTCGGTGAGGCGTTCGCCCGCGAGTTTGGCCGTCAGGGCGCCGATGGGATAGACGTGCGCCTGGTTGAGCGTGCGCGCGCGGTGCTTGAGCATTTCGACCAGGCCCGGTTCGTCCAGGGGCGGATCGGTGTCCGGGGGGCAGGCCAGGCTCGTTACCCCGCCGGCCATGGCGGCGGCGATTTCCGTTTCGAGTGTGGCTTTATATTCAAAGCCGGGTTCGCGAAGGCGGGCTGAGAGGTCGACAAGACCTGGACATACAACAAGATTGCTGGCGTCTATTACGCGGCCTGGTTTGAAGCCATTGGGGTGACTACCGATCGCGGTAATTTTCCCCGCTTCAATGAACACATCCTGCTTCGCATCGATATTGTTGGCTGGATCGACAACCCTGCCGTTTGTTATGTGTATTTTCACGTAACCCTCATCCCCAGCCCTTCTCCCTGGGGGAGAAGGGAGCAAAAGCCCCTTCGTAGCGCATTTAGTTGCCGGCGAGTATGGACATGACTGCCATGCGGACTGCAATGCCGAACGTCACTTGCGGCAAGATCACCGAGCGCGGTCCATCCGCCACGGCGGAATCAATTTCTACCCCTCTGTTCATCGGGCCCGGGTGCATCACAATGGCATCGGGTTTTGCCAAGGCCAGCTTCTCCGGGGTCAATCCATACGACAGGAAAAATTCCTGTGCCGAAGGCAGCAGCGGCCCCTTCATGCGCTCGTTCTGCAATCGCAGCATCACCACCACGTCGCAACCCGCCAAGCCCTTCTTCATGTCGTTGAACACCTGCACGCCCAGCTTCTCCACGCCCGCCGGCATCAGTGTCTTGGGCCCGATAGCCCGCACATCCGGCACGCCCAGCGTGGTCAAGCCATTGATCAACGATCTGGCCACCCGCGAGTGCAGCAGGTCGCCCACCACGGCCACCGACAGGTTGGTGAATTCCTTCTTGTAGTGCCGGATGGTGTATAGGTCCAGCAGCCCCTGTGTCGGATGGGCGTGCCGCCCGTCCCCGGCGTTGATGACATGCAAGTGTGATGCAACGTGTCTTGCTATCAGGTGCGGTGCTCCGCTGGAGGCGTGGCGCACGATGAACATGTCGGCGTGCATGGCCGAGAGGTTGTCCACGGTGTCCAGCAACGTCTCGCCCTTGGAAGTGCTGGAGGTGTTGATGTTGAGGTTGATGACGTCGGCCGACAGGCGCTTGGCGGCGATCTCGAAGGTGGTGCGGGTGCGGGTGGAGTTCTCGAAGAACAGGTTGAACACCGATTTGCCGCGCAGCAGCGGCAGCTTTTTCACCTCGCGGTCGGTCACGCCGACGAAGGAATGCGCGGTGTCGAGGATGTGCAGCAGGATGTTCTTGGGCAACCCGTCCAGGGTCAGCAGGTGAATCAGCTCACCCTTGTCGTTGAGTTGCGGATTGGGCGCGAATCCGGAAGGGCGCGACGCGGGCGCAGCCGGGTTTTGCATGGACGGGGCACGTGCGGAGTTCAAGCCGGGGTCGCTCCTTCTCGGGGACGGCGCTGGTCGGCCAGGCGCAGCGCCAGAGCGCCCGACTCGCCGCGCTCCAACATCAGGACCTTGCCGGCGGGCACGGCGAACTCGCCGCCGCGGTAGCGCGCGGCCACGGGCAGTTCGCGCCCGCCGCGGTCCACCAGCACGGCGAGGTCGATGCGTGCCGGGCGGCCGTAGTCGAACAGTTCGTTCATGGCGGCGCGCACCGTGCGGCCGGTGTACAGCACGTCGTCCACCAGCACGATGTCGCGGCCCTGTACGTCGAACGGGATCTGCGACGGACGCACCTGCTTCTTCAGGCCGGTGCGCTCGAAATCGTCGCGGTAGTAGGACACGTCCAGGGTGCCGAGCGGCGTGGCCAGGCCCAGCTCGCGGTGCAGGCGCTCGGCCAGCCAGGCGCCGCCGGTGACGATGCCCACCATGCCGGTGTCGCGGTTCACGTGCGGGCGCAGGTGCGCCAGCAGCGCCGCGCACAGCTTCTCGGCATCGGGCAGGGCCGCGGCGTTCATGGCTGCGCTCCTGCCGGGCGGATTCCGTCCAGGTACGCCTGCAGGATCATCTGCGCAGCCAGCGCGTGGCTGTCGTTTTTGTTCTGTTTA
>DATNCF010000077.1:0-3435 GCA_035571675.1 Burkholderiales bacterium
CAGCACCAGCGCATCCCGGTCCACGCGCAGGTGCACGGGGTCGGCGCGTATCCAGCATGCCTCGCCGGGATCGGCGCCATCGGCAAGCAGGCTGGCCGCCGCGGCGCCGTCCTCGGCCTCGACGCCGAAACGGTTCATCAACCAATGCTCTTGCTGCGTCCCCGCGTGCATCGAGCGGCGGCCCTTGGCCAGCAACCGTTCCAGCGCCTCAAGGCGCGGAACATCGGTCCGGGGAAGCAGCAGATCGGAAATGAGCAACTGGACATGCATGGCCAAGTTTAGCAGCGGGTGCAACCCGGACTGTGCAGAACGGTCCATGAGGCGGCATAAAAGCGCCGCAAGGGCCGCCGGCGGCAATATGGGACAATAGCCCGTGGCCAAACTTCCCTACGAACTGCAGGTCGCGCTGCGCTACACCCGCGCGCGCCGGCGCAACGACCGGCGCAACCGCTTCGTCTCCTTCATGTCCATGGCCTCCATGGCCGGCATCGCCCTGGGCGTGGCCGCGCTCATCGTGGTGCTGTCGGTGATGAACGGTTTCCAGAAGGAAGTGCGCGACCGCATGCTGGGCGTGGTGTCGCACATCGAGGTGCTGGCGCCGCCCGAGTTGACCGGCGCGAACGCGCCTCCGGGGTCAAGCGGCTCCTCCGCGTCGTCGTCCGTCAACTGGGATGCCGTGCTCAAGACCGCCAAGGAAGACCCGCGCGTGGTGGCGGGCGCCCCTTACGTGCTGTCGCAGGCCATGCTCACCAGCGGCGATTCCGTGCAGGGCGCCATCATCCGCGGCATCGTGCCCGCGGCCGAGGCCGGCGTGGACGACATCGGCAAAAAAATGGCCGCCGGCAGCCTCGACACCCTCACGCCGGGCGACTTCAACGTGGCCATCGGCATCGACCTGGCGCGCGCGCTGCGCGTGCGCATGGGGGACAAAATCGTGCTCATTGCGCCCCAGGGCAACATCACCCCGGCCGGCATGGTGCCGCGGCTGAAGCAGTTCACCGTGACCGGGGTGTTCGAGTCGGGCCATTTCGAATACGACTCGGGCCTGGCGCTCATCGCCTACCAGGACGCGCAGCGCCTGTTCCGCAGCAGCTCGCAGGAAGGGTTGCGCCTTAAAACCATCGACGCGCTGGAAGCCTACAAGGTGGCCGCCGACCTCATGGCCCGCCTGCCGCCGAACCTGATCGCGCGCGACTGGGGCCAGATCAACCGCAACTGGTTCTCCGCCGTGCAGGTGGAAAAGCGCATGATGTTCATCATCCTCACGCTCATCATTGCCGTGGCCGCCTTCAACCTGGTGTCCTCGCTGGTGATGACCGTGACCGAGAAGCAGTCCGACATCGCCATCCTGCGCACCCTGGGCGCGAGCCCGCGCTCCATCATGGGCATATTCATGCTGCAGGGCGGGCTGGTGGGCATCATCGGCAGCATCATCGGCGTGGTGGGCGGCACGCTGCTGGCCGAGAACGTGGACGCGGTGTACTCGGCCCTGGGACTGCAGCTCATTCCCAAGGGCGTGTACTTCATCGACTACCTGCCCACCGACACGCGGCCGCACGACGTCGCCATGATCGGGGTCACGGCGCTGGTGCTGTCCGTGCTCGCCACCATTTATCCGAGCTGGAGCGCGTCGCGCGTCAACCCGGCCGAGGCGCTGCGCTATGAGTGAGGCGGACTCGGCCCGCGTCGCGCGGGTCACGGCGGGCGACGCATCGGCCACGGGCGATGTGATCCTGTCCTCGCGCGGCCTGTCCAAGATCTACCGCCAGGGCCGCCAGGACATCGCCGTGCTGCAGGGTGTGGACCTGGACGTGAAGCGCGGCGAAATGGTGGCCGTGGTGGGGGCGTCGGGCTCGGGCAAGAGCACGCTGCTGCACCTGCTGGGCGGTCTGGACGCGCCCACGGGCGGCAGCGTGCAGGTAGCCGGCCAGCGCCTGGACACGCTGGACGAGCGCGCGCGCGGCGAGCTGCGCAACCGCGCGCTGGGCTTCGTCTACCAGTTCCATCACCTGCTGGCCGAGTTTACCGCGCTGGAGAACGTGGCCATGCCGTTGCTCATCCGGCGCATGCCCGAAGCCGAGGCCCACGCCGCGGCGGCGAAAATGCTGGAGCAGGTGGGGCTTGCCGCGCGCCTTACGCACACGCCCGGCGAGCTGTCGGGCGGCGAGCGCCAGCGCGCCGCGCTGGCGCGCGCGCTGGTGACGGGACCGGGCTGCGTGCTGGCCGACGAGCCCACGGGCAACCTGGACCGGCAGACCGCCGCGCAGGTGTTCGACCTCATGCTGGATCTCAACCGGCGCTTCGCCACCAGCTTCATCATCGTCACCCACGAGCCCGGCCTCGCGGCGCGCGCCAACCGCGTGCTGCGGTTGGCCGATGGAGTGCTCAGGGCGGAGTAAGGCCTGCGGTAGCAAGTTGCGCTTCGCCTGCTCCCACGCGGCGCTGGATGTCCAGGCGGCCGGCCGGCGTGGTCATGAAGATGAGCGACTGCCCCGCTTCGACCAGCACGTCGTCCTGGGGGTTGAACGCCCACCGGCCCCCCGCGCGCACGGCCATGAGCACGTAATCGCGGCTTTTCAGACCCAGGTCGCCGAGACGCGCCGGCTTGAAGTGCGCCGGCACGTTGATCTCCTCGACGCGCAGGTGGTTGTCGGCGCGCAGCATCTCGTCGAGGAAACTCACCACGTGCGGCCGGATCATGGAGGAGGCGATGCGCATGCCGCCGGTGAAATCGGGCGACACGATGGCGTCCGCCCCCACTTTGCGGATCTTGTCGATGTAGTTCACTTCGTGGCAGCGCGCCACCACGCGCACCGCCGGGTTGAGCTGCTTGGCCGACAGCGTGATGACCAGGTTCTTGGCGTCGTCGCCGGTGACCGCGAACACGCCGGCGGCGTGCTCGATGCCGGCCTGGCCGAGCAGCTCGTCCTCGCTCGCGTCCCCCTGCAGGTGGGTCACCTCGCCGTAGCGCTCCAAATGAGCGGAGATGTTGGCCTGGTCGGTGTCGATGACCACGTAGGGCCGCGACGTGACCGACAGCTCGTGCGCCACGTTCGAGCCCACGCGCCCGATGCCGCACACGATGTAGTGGCCCTTCATGGATGCGATGCGCTTCAGCATTTTGCGTCTCCGTAACACCACGTTGACTTCGCCCGCCACCAGGAACATGGTCACCTTGGCCAGCATGTAGTACACGATGCCGATGCCGGTGGCGCCGATGAACATGGTGAAAATCCGCCCCGCCGGGCTGTGCGACACGTCCACCACCTCCGCATAGCCGATGGTGGCGATGGTGATGAACGTCATGTACAGGCAATCCAGCAGCGAGTAATGCGGCCCGCCGATGATGCGGTAGCCGATGGTGCCGACGGCGTGCGCGGCGAACAGGGCGGCGATGGGGCCCGCGAAGGCCTGGTAGAAGGAACGGACGATGGA
>DATNCF010000078.1:0-3983 GCA_035571675.1 Burkholderiales bacterium
GATCCCATCAAGGTGGACTTCCGCGTGCCCGAGACCTTCCTGCGCGACCTGCAGGTGGGCCAGACCGTGGAGATCAACCTGGACGCCCTGCCCGGCAAGACCTACGAGGGCCGCGTGCTGGCCGTCAACCCGCTGATCGACGCCACCGGCCGCGCGCTGGTGGTGCGCGCCCAGGTGAACAACCGCGACAGCACGCTGCGCCCCGGCATGTTCGCGCGCGTCACCGTCATTACGCGCAGCAAGCGCGAGGCGCTGGTGGTGCCCGAAGAGGCGCTGGTGCCGCAGGGCCAGGACAACTACCTGTTCCGCATCGTCGACGGCAAGGTGTCGCGCGTGAAGGTGCAGGTGGGCCAGCGCCGCGACAGCAAGGTGGAAATCGTCGCCGGCATCGACAAGGACGCCGTGATCGTCACCGCCGGCCAGGCCAAGCTGCGCGAGGGCTCGGCGGTGAAAGTCGCCGCGCGCGAGCCCGCCAAGGCGGCCGATTCGCGCAAGAGCGCCCCCGAATCGTAACGGCGCCCCGCAGAGTTCGCGCCGCAACCCATGCTGGAACAAAAGCCGCAACCCTAGGCCGCCACGGCGGCATTCGGAGGTCGTCATGACCCTGCCCGAGCTGTGTATACGCAAGCCCGTGTTCGCCACGGTGCTGTCGCTGGTGATCCTGCTGATCGGCCTCATTTCCTATTCGCGCCTGTCGGTGCGCGAGTACCCGCGCATAGACGAGCCCATCGTCAGCATCGTGGTGACCTACCGCGGCGCCTCGTCGGAGGTCGTGGAGTCGCGCGTCACCAAGGTCCTGGAGAACTCGCTGTCCGGCATCGAGGGCGTGAAGCTGCTCACCTCGCAGAGCCGGCCCGAGCGCAGCCTGATCAACATCAGCTTCCAGCTGTCGCGCAGCCCCGACTCGGCCGCCGCCGACGTGCGCGACAAGGTGTCGCGCGTGCGCGCGCAACTGCCGCTCGAGGTCGACGAACCCGTCATCGCCAAGGTGGAGGCCGACTCGCAGCCCGTGATCAACATCTCGGTGGAGGCCGGGTCGCTGTCCACGCTCGAGGCCACCGACTACATCAACCGCTACATCAAGCCGCGCCTGTCGGTGCTGCCGGGCGCCGCCGACGTGCGCACCTTCGGCGAGCGCGTCATGTCCATGCGCATCTTCATCGACCGCGTGCGCCTGGCGGGCTACCGCCTCACCGTCCAGGACGTGGAGGACGCGCTGCGCCGCCAGAACGCCGAGATCGCCGCCGGCCGCATCGAGTCCACGGCGCGCGAGTTCACCGTGGTGGCCGAGACCGACGTGCGCACCCCCGAGGCCTTCGGCGAGATCATCGTGGCCAACGTGGCCGGCTATCCGGTGCGCGTGCGCGACGTGGCCACGGTGGCGCTGGGGCCGGCCGACGAGCGCAGCGTGTCGCGCTTCAACGGCAAGCCCTCGCTCAACATCGGCGTGATCAAGCAGGCCGTGGCCAACCCGCTCGACCTGTCGCAGGCGGTGCAGAAGGAAGTGGCGGTCATCAACGAGAACCTGCCCTCGGGCATGAAGCTCATCATCGCCTACGACACCTCGCAGTTCATCGAGCGCTCCATCCAGTCGGTGTTCCACACCATCGGCGAGGCCATCCTGCTGGTGGTGCTGGTCATCTTCTTCTTCCTGCGCAGCCTGCGCGCCACCATCATCCCCATCGTCACCATCCCGGTGTCGCTGGTGGGCGCGTTCGGCCTGATGTACTTCTTCGGCTTCACCATCAACACGCTCACCCTGCTCGCCATGGTGCTCGCCATCGGCCTGGTGGTGGACGACGCCATCGTGGTGCTGGAGAACATTTTCCGCCACATGGAGGAGGGCATGCCGAGGAAGCAGGCGGCCATGGTCGGCTCCAAGGAAATCGCCTTCGCCGTCATGGCCATGACGCTGACCCTGGCCTCGGTGTTCGCGCCTCTCGCCTTCGCCACCGGCCGCACCGGGCGCCTGTTCATCGAGTTCGCGCTCACCCTGGCGGGCGCGGTAGTGGTGTCGGGCTTCATGGCGCTCACGCTGTCGCCCATGATGTGCTCGCTGCTGCTGCGCCACGAGACCAAGCATTCCTGGATCTACAACAAGATCGAGGCCGGCTTCGAGGCCTTCATCGGCGGCTACCGCCGGCTGCTCACCGCGGCGCTGGGGGCGCGCTGGGTGGTGGTGATCGGCTGGTTCGCCGCCATGGGCGTGGGCGTGGCGCTGTTCATGTCGCTCAAGGCCGAGCTGTCGCCCATCGAGGACCGCGGCATCATCTTCGCGGCCGTCACGGCGCCGCAGGGCTCCACGCCCAAGTACACCGGCGACCAGATGAAGCCCATCGAAGCCGAATACAGCAAGGTGCCCGAGGCCTTCGCCTACACCGCCATTGCCGGCTTCCCCACCGTGGTGGACGGCAACGCCGTGCTGCGCCTCAAGCCGTGGGAAGAGCGCAAGAAGTCGCAGCAGCAGATCGCCGAGGAGCTGCGGCCCAAGCTGGGGTCCATACCCGGCGCGCAGGTGTTCGCCATCAACCCGCCGTCGCTGGGCCAGCGCTTCCGCTCCACGCCCATCGAGTACGTCATCATGGCGCAGGTGCCCTACCCCGAACTGCAGGCCATCGTGGACCGCTTCCTCGAGGAGGTGCGCAAGTTCCCCGGCGCGCAGAACCTGCAGACCGACCTGCGCCTGAACACGCCCGAGGTGCGGGTGCAGATCAACCGCGACAAGCTCGGCGACGTGGGGGTGAACGTGGACACCGTGGGCCGCACGCTGGAGACCATGCTGGGGGGCCGGCAGGTGACGCGCTTCAAGCGCGACGGCGAGCAGTACGACGTCATCGTGCAGGTGGCGCCGGTGGACCGCTCCTCGCCCGCCGACATCAGCGACATCTACGTGCGCAGCCGCGCCAACACCATGATCCAGCTCGCCAACTTCGTGGACGTGCGCGAGGGGGTGGCGCCGCAGTCGCTGAACCACTTCCAGCGCCTGCGCGCGGTGAAAATCACCGGCACGCTGGCGCCGGGCTACACCATCGACGACGCGTTGAAGGCCTTCGACGCCGCCGCCAAGGCGACGCTGCCGCCCACGGCGCAGACCGGCCTGGACGGCCAGTCGCTGGAGTTCCGTTCCTCGGGCGCCGAGATCTACTTCGTGTTCGTGGTGGCGCTGTTCTTCATCTACCTGGTGCTGTCGGCGCAGTTCGAGAGCTTCATCTCGCCCTTCGTCATCATGCTGTCGGTGCCGCTGTCCATGGCCGGCGCGCTGTTCCTGCTGTGGCTCACCGGCGGCACGCTCAACATCTACAGCCAGGTGGGCCTCATCACGCTGGTGGGCCTCATCACCAAGCACGGCATCCTGATCGTGGAGTTCACCAACCAGCTGCGCGCCAAGGGCGAGGAAATGACCGAGGCCATCATCAACGCCGCCACCATGCGGCTGCGGCCCATCCTCATGACCACCGGGGCCATGGTGCTGGGCGCCGCGCCGCTGGCGCTGGCGCACGGCGCCGGCGCCGAGTCGCGCACCCAGATCGGCTGGGTGATCGTGGGCGGCATGAGCTTCGGCACCCTGCTCACCCTGTTCGTGGTGCCCGTGGCCTACTCGCTGCTCGCGCGCAAAGCCCACGTCGAGGCGCACGGCATGGAAGAAGTGCCCGCCGGGCATGCGCATGCCCCGGGGGGCGGTGTGCTGGGGCACCCGGTGCCGCAGCAGCGGGTGGAGTGACCATGATAGTGACAACGCGCTTATAGCGAGCTGCCCATACAATGCGGCTTCTTCCCTGGAGAAGCCATGCTGACCGTTGAGGACGTCGCCGCCGTTCCCCTGTTCGCGGGGCTTGCTTCCGCCGACCTCGAGCGGCTGGCCCGCACCTCAGCCGACCTGCGCCTGAACCCGGGCGAGTTCGCCGTGCACGAGGGCGGCGAGCGCGCTGTTCGCCGTGCTGTCCGGCAAGATCCAGGTGGTCAAGACCGTGGACGGCATGGAG
>DATNCF010000079.1:0-8035 GCA_035571675.1 Burkholderiales bacterium
CGGCTGGTCCACGGGCCTCATGCGGCGCGCCTTGCTCGAAGCGGGCAGGCGACTGGCCTCGGCAGGCAAGATCGGTTCGCCCGAGCTGGCGGTGGAAGCCACCTGGGATGAATTGCTCGGCCTGCTCGCCGACAAGGGTGGACCGTCCAGCGACGAGCTGCAATCCCGCGCGGACTGGCGGCGCACGGCCGATCCAGGTCAGGTGCCCATGAACCTGGGCCTGCCGCCCTCGCCGCCTCCGCCGCCCGAATGGCTGCCGCCGCATGCGGCTCGCCTCGCGCGCGGCATCGACATTTTTCTCGCCGGCCTGTTCCAGCCTTCGGCCAAGGAAAGCGCCGGAAACGTGGTCAAGGGCATTCCGGTGAGCGCGGGCGTGTACGAGGGACCTGCCCGCATCGTCAATGAAGCGGACGACTTCGACAGCGTGAAGCAGGGCGACGTGCTCGTGGCGCGTTCGACTTCGCCGTATTTCAATGTGCTGCTGCCGCTGCTGGGAGCCATTGTCACGGACCGCGGGGGGGCGCTGTCACACGCGGCCATCGTGGCGCGCGAGTACGGCATCCCGGGCGTGGTGGGCACCAAGACCGCCACCGCCAGCATCCGCGACGGACAGCGGGTGCGCGTGGACGGGGCGGCAGGCGAAGTGCATGTCCTCGGCTGACCTCCCCGGCTTCGTCAGTCTGGGTGAGGCGCGGGACGCCGACCGCTACGGCGGCAAGAGCAGCCAGCTCGGACAGGCGCTGGCCGCGGGCCTGCCCGTCCCTCCCGGGTATGCGCTGTCGGTCGAGGCGCTGTCGGCCGTTCGGCAAAACCAGCCCGCCGCGCTCGCCCGCCTGCGCGAGATTGTCCGGTCGCTGGGGGCGCCGCTCGCGGCGCGCTCTTCGGGCATAGGCGAGGATGCGGGCGACGCCAGTTTCGCGGGCCAGCACCTCACGGTGCTCAACATCATGGACGCCGACGAGTTGGCCCTGGCGCTGGCTCGGGTGCACGACTCGGCACATGCGCCCGCGGCCCTGGCCTATCGGGCAAAAAAGGGCATCGCCGGCCCGGTGCGCGTGGCCGCCGTGGTGCAGAAGCTGGTCGACGCCGATTTTGCCGGCGTGCTCTTCACGCGCAATCCGGTCACCGGGGCCGACGAGATCGTGATCGAGGCGGCGTGGGGACTGGGCGAGGGTGTCGTCGCGGGACTCGTCACGCCCGACCACTACCGGCTTAGCCGCGACGGACGGGTGCTCGAAGCCCGGGTCGGGGAAAAAGACCTCGCCGTTGTGCGCTCGCCCGATGGGGGCACGGTGGAATCCGAAGTGCCCCCCGACCGCGTGCACGCCCGCTGTCTCGACGACGCCGGGCTGCTGCGCCTGGTTCGTCTCGCCGCCACGGCCAAGACGGCTTTTGGCAATGAATGCGACCTGGAATGGGCTGTGGCGCAGGGGCAACTTTACCTGTTGCAATCGCGTCCCATTTCAACTCTATGACGCTCCGCGCCGTGATGGTCCGGCGCAGTGCTCGCGACAGAGTTCCGGCGTTGATGCAGAGCCCTGCGCACCAGGCTCCGGCCGGCCGGTTGAGCGGCGTCACCATCGCGGCCTTCCTCATCGCCGCGGCGCAGGCCCCGCTCGGCTCGACCCTCATCGCCGTGGCGCTGCCGCCGCTTGCCCAGTCGCTGGAAATCAACCTGGCGCTGGCCACCGGGTTGCTCGTGACCAGCTATCTCATCACCAGCATCGCCGCGCAAAGCCCCGGCGGACGTCTTGGCGACGTGCTGGGCTACGCGCGCGCGGTGAACATGGGCATGCTGCTCTCGGCCTGCGGAGCGGTGCTGGGATTGGCGGCGCACGGCCTCGTGGCGCTCACCGTCGCGCGCTGTTTGGTGGCGCTGGGCGGCGCGCTGGCCGTGCCCTCCACGCTGGCCTTGTTCCGCGTCTACATCCCTGCCGAGCGCCAAGGCCGGGTATTCGGATTGTTCGGCGCGGTCATGAGCCTCGCCGCCGCCATCGGACCGCCTCTGGGCGGGGAAATCGTCGCACGTTTCGGCTGGCGGGGCATATTCATGGCCCATCTGCCCTGCCTGGCGGTGGCCGCGCTGCTTGCGTGGTGGCGGCCGCCGCCGGCGGTTCGCGCCGTCAGGCGCGTGAGCGAATTCATCACGGAGTTCGACTGGATCGGCACCCTGCTGCTGTGCGCGGCGCTGAGCCTGCTGGTGGCGGCGTCGAAGCTATCGGGCCTGTCGCAGGGGATGACCCTGGCCGGCGCTCTCCTCGGGACGGCGGCGTTCACCGCGTGGGAATTGCGCACCAAAAGCCCGGTGTTCGACCCACGCCTTTTTACCTACCGGGGCTTTCTGGTAGGCGGCGGCATCATCGCGCTGCAAAACTTTGCCATGTACGGGCTGCTGTTCCAGCTGCCACAGTATTTCACCACCGTGCGGGGTTTCCCCCCGGATGCCATCGGGCGTTATCTGTTCTTTCTCATGGGCGCGATGTTCATCGCATCGCCCGTGGGAGGGCGTCTCACCGATCGCATCGGGTTTCGCCTGACCGCGCTCACCGGTTGCGCGCCCCTGCTGGGCGGCATGGCCTGGATGACCCGCATCGGGCATTTCGACGCTCCAAGCCAGGCCGCGCTGCCGCTGTTCCTGGCCGGCATGGGCATTGGCTTGCTCAATGCGCCCTCGCAGGCCGCGGCCATGGCCGCGGTTCCGTCATCCAAGGCCGGCATGGCGGCCGGCGGCAGTTCCACGCTGCGCTACCTCGGGGGCACGCTGACCATTCTCATGCTGTCGGCCCTGCTGGGCGGACCTGCGGGCCAGAGCCCCTCCGGGCACGAAGCAGCGACCACCGCCTTTGCCATCGCGGCCCTGCTTGCCGCACTGGCGACGCTGGCCCTGCCCGGACCGCCAAGGGTGCGCGTCGAGCGCCAATAGCGGGGCCATACAGTCCCCGGACCCGGTACGTATGCGGGTGAAAGCTGAGAAAATGCTTGATTCCCCAGCCAATTAACCCTCGTCGCAACCGGATCAAAGGAGCCGCATGAACAGCAGCGTCAGAGCCGCCACCTTGCCGGCCTCGCCCGTCCATGAACCGCCGGCCGCATCCAAGCCTGCTGCCGCGGCAAGCAGCGAAGGCACCCGCTTTCGCGTGCTGGGGGCGCTGAGCTTTTCGCACTTCCTGAACGACATGATGCAGTCGCTGATCCTGGCGCTGTATCCCATGCTCAAGGCCGACTTCAGCCTGAGCTTCGCCCAGATCGGCGTCATCACGCTGATGTTCCAGTTCACCGCCTCGCTGCTGCAGCCGCTGGTGGGCATTTACACCGACCGCCGTCCGCAACCCTACGCCCTGACGGTGGGCATGGGCTTCACCCTGGTCGGGCTGTTGGTGCTGGCCGTGGCGCCGAGCTACGGCTTCGTGCTGCTCGCCGCCATGCTGGTGGGCACGGGCTCGTCGGTGTTTCACCCCGAGTCCTCGCGCATGGCGCGCCTGGCCTCGGGCGGGCGGCACGGCCTGGCGCAATCCATCTTCCAGGTGGGCGGCAACGCCGGGCAGGCCATGGGCCCGCTGGCGGCGGCCTGGATCATCATCCCCTTCGGCCGCCACAGCGTGGCCGGCTTCTCGGCCGTGGCCCTGATCGCCATGGGCGTACTGTGGACCGTGGGCAACTGGTACGTGGCGCAGCGCGCCGCGGCCACCGCCACCGGCGCGGTCAAGGCGGCGGCCAGGGCCGTTATCGGCCCGGCCATTTCGCGCCGCCGCGTGGTCATTTCCGTGGCCATCCTCATGGTGCTGGTGCTGTCCAAGAATTTCTACGTCACCAGCCTGTCCAGCTACTACACCTTCTACCTCATGGACAAGTTCGGCCTGTCCGTGTCGTCGGCGCAGACCTGCCTGTTCGTGCTGCTGTTCTCGGTGGCGGCCGGCACGCTGCTGGGCGGCCTCGTGGCCGACCGCGTGGGACGCAAGAACGTGATCTGGTTTTCGATTCTCGGCGCGGCGCCCTTCACCCTGGCCCTGCCGCATGCCAATCTGGAATGGACCATTGCGTTGACCGTCATCATCGGGCTGGTCATCGCCTCGGCCTTCTCGGCCATCGTGGTGTTCGCCCAGGACCTCATGCCCGGACGGGTGGGGCTGGTGGCCGGCCTGTTCTTCGGCCTGTCTTTCGGCGTGGGCGGCCTGGGCGCGGCGCTGCTCGGCAAGGTGGCCGACGTCACCAGCATCAACACCGTCTACAACATCTGCGCCTTCATCCCGCTCATGGGCCTGCTGGCAGCCGCGCTGCCCAATATCGAACACCAGAAGAAATAGCGAAAAATGGCGCCCGAGCGGCGCTCATCAAAACCCCGCCGCGGCGGGGTTGTTTATTTGGCGGCTACCGTCGTGATCTTTGCCACCCGCGCCAGTTCGCGATGGATGCGGCTGACGCGCTCCACCTCGCCCTTGGCCGGGTAGCGCTCGTAGAAACCCTGCACGCGGAACGTCGGCAGCAGTTCGGCCCAGGGCGCGAGACGCGCCGCCCAGCGCGCCTGGCGGCCGGCTTCGGGGTCGGCGTCCTCGCGGTACAGGTCGGCGCACACCCGGATCAGCGCCTTCAGCACCACCGGGCGCACCAGCATGTAGTTGGCCTCGCCCCAGCCCTCGACCCATACGCGCTCGGCGGCCTTGAGGAAATCGCGCACCGCGCCGTAGTATTCGGCGGCCTGGCGCGCGCCCGCGCCGGCGTTGAGGATTCGCCGCCAGTCGCGCCGCACCCAGCGGTACAGCTCGTTGAACAGCTCGGCCTGCAATATCCACTTGTCCTTCTGGCTGCGCCCGCCCAGGCGGTTGATGCGGTAGCGCAGCGGGCTGTCGCCCTCGCTGTACAGGCTGGCCACGATGCGCGATGCGAACTTGCGGTCGGGCGCGGCCCAGGACACGCGCTCGTAGAGGTCCACGAGGTGGCTCTTGTTAATGCGCGTGGGCGTGGAATTGATGATGACGAACATCTCGGCGGCGAAGTCCTCGCTGCGGCCGTCGAAAATCATGCACGGCACGCGGATGGTGGCGGCGTCGTCGGGATGCGTCTGCAGGTAGAAGCGCAGCGCCGCCAGGCGGTGCTGGCCGTCGATGATGAGGAACTTGGACTGCGGCTCGGACAGGTGGCCCGCGCCCTCTTCGCCCATGACGCTCAAGGCGCGAAAGCGCAACTGTTCGTGCGTGAACAGCAGCACCGTGCCGGGTATGGGCGGCTGGGTGACGGCGGTTTCATAGAAATTCTTGAGCTGGCGCACCTTGGCGCGCGACAGGGTGCGCTGGAACGCCGAGTCGGTGCGCTCGATGCGGGCGATGAACTGGGCGATCTCGTCGCCCTCGGCGACCTTGGAGGCGGCGATCTCGTCCTCGTCGCTGAAGAAGCGGCTGATGAAGCGCACCCTCCCCAGCAGGTCCTGGGCCGGGTAGCTGCCGAAGTAGAAAACGCTGTCTTTTTGCCTTATTTGCGTGGCGAGCACCTCAACCTCCCTGGAATGAGCTGCCGCCCTGTTGACCAGTTTTTGACCAGCGGCGATGCGGCGGACGGCAAGTATTGAATGTCAAGCCCGGGCCGCCGTCAAGGACCGCCCGCCCGCCTTCCAGCCGGGCTGACGAGGCCGATGGCCTATCGGGGGAGGTCTGACAGACCGGCCACGACAGCCGATTGGGCCGCCCGCCGACGCAGCCGGGCCGGCGCCGGGACTAAGGTTGGCGGAGGCTATTCAGGAACAAGGAGAGCACCATGAAATTGTTGCGTGCAGGACTGATCGTATCCCTGTTGTCGCTGGCGGCATTGACCGGCTGCGGCACCACCTCGGGCGCCGTCGTAGGCGGCGCCACCGGCTATGCCCTGGGCGGCAACGCGGCCAGTACGGCCGCCGGCGCGGTCGCCGGGGGCGTGATCGGACACGAGCGGGAACGCCACTAGCCGCCAAGCCGTCTCCTCCGGCGGGGAGGAACCCGGCGGCGAGGAGCGGCACGAACGGGGTATCATTTTCGGTCCCAAAGGAGGCCGAAAATGAACCCCAACAAAACTACTTCCAAGAACAAGCTGTCCAGCCGCGCGGGCGCTCGGGCCCTAGCGGGCGAGCTCATGGCGGTGGCCATGGTGATGGCGCTCGCCATGGGCGTGTTGACGGCGGGCAACGCCGCCGCGCAGGCCTATCCAGCCAAGGCCATCACCCTCAACAGTTCGCTTGCCCCCGGCTCCAGTTATGACGTGATTTTCCGCGTCATCCAGGAGGACTGGCGGCAGCGCCTGGGCAAGGACCTGGTCATCAACCCGGTGGTGGGCGGTCTGGGCACGCTCGCCCCGGCATCCCTGCTGCGCGCCCAGCCCGACGGCTACACCATGGCCTTCGTGTTCGCGGCGCCCATTACGCTCAGCCCGCAGATGATGTCCACCCCGCCCTACGATCCGCTCAAGGATTTCGCGCCGGTCATCCAGTTGACGCGCCACGGCCTGCTGTACATCGCGGCGCCGAATGCTCCGTATAACAACTTCAACGAGTTCATCGCCCAGGCCAAGGCCAACCCCGGCAAGCTCAGCGTGGGCTACGCCGGCGCGGGCTCGCAGGTGCACCTGCTGCAGATCGCCTCCACCCTGGGGGTCGAATTCCTGGGCGTGCCGTACAAGAGTTCCACCCAGCTCGCCCCGGCCGTCATGGGCGGCGAGACCAACGCCGGCATCCACACCGTGGGCGCCGTGGCCGAGCTCATCAAGAGCGGCCGTATCAAGCCGCTGTTCATCGCCTCCCCCAACCGCTCGGCGCAACTGCCCAACGTGCCTTCGATTTCCGAATCCCACCCGGGGCTGGAAGGCGGCTCGTGGTTCGGCATTCTCGCGCCGGCCAACACCGGGAAGGATCACATCGAGTGGCTGAACCGCGAGTTCGCCGCCTCGATGAAGACCGACCGGGTCAAGCAGCAGCTGGCGCTGTCGGCCTACGACCTGGTGGCCGGCACGCCCGAGCAGTTCGCCGAGGTGATCCGCAAGGAAATCCCGGTCTATACCAGGATCGTCAAGCAATACAACATCAAAGCGGAATAAAGACCGGCCTTGGCGCGCATGTCCAGGGTTACAATCGGGCGCAAAACCTGGCGGAGGGCCCATGCCTATCTATGAATATGCCTGCAACGGCTGCGGGCACGAGTTCGAGAAACTGGTGCGCGGGGACATGATTCCCGCCTGCCCGCGGTGCCAGGCCACGCGCCTGGAGAAGAAGCTGTCGCTGTTCGCCACCACGGCGGGCTCACCGGAACCGGCGATGGTTGGAGGCGGCGCCGGAGGCGCCTGCGGCACCTGCGGCCATCCCGGCGGGCCGGGGGCCTGCGCGCTGGACTGAGCGCCGCCTCCCCGCCCGCGCAGGCCGGAACGCAACGGCGCGCAGTGCGCTGAGCGCATGCTCAACCAGCCCAATCAAACCGTCGTCGGCAGCGTCCTGTTTCTCGACATCGTCGAGTACTCGAAGAAGTCGGTGATGGAGCAGTTGCGCATCAAGCAGCGCTTCAACGGCCTGTTGACCGAGGCCATGGCGCACATCGCCCCGCGCGACCGCATCATTCTCGACACGGGCGACGGCGCGGCGGTGAGTTTTCTCGGCAATCCCGAGGAGGCGCTGTTCGTGGCCGCGGCCATGCGCAACGCCATTTCGCTGTCGGACCCGGCCGACCATGTCGCGGTGCGCTACGGCATCAATCTCGGCCCGCTGCGGCTGGTCAAGGACATCAACGGCCAGTTGAACATCATCGGCGACGGCATCAACGTGGCGCAGCGCGTCATGAGTTTTGCGGCGCCCGGTCAGATCCTGTCTTCCCGCTCGTATTACGAGGTGGTGTCGTGCCTGTCCGAGGACTACGCCCCGCTGTTCAGCTACGAGGGTTCGCGCACCGACAAACACGTGCGCGAGCACGACGTGTACGCAGTGGGCATCCCCGGGCCGGCGCTGCGGGCCACGCTGTCGGAGGAGCGCGCCGGCAGGGACCGGGGCCGGCGCGGCAACCGCCGGCTGCTGGTGGCCGTCCCGCTG
>DATNCF010000080.1:0-4914 GCA_035571675.1 Burkholderiales bacterium
ACGGCGATGATCTGCCCGGTCACGAACGGCGCCTCGGCGGCGAGGAACAGCACCGTGCGCGCCACGTCTTCGGGCGAGCCGGCGCTTTTCAGCGGGGTGGCGGAAATGATGCGCTGACGCGTGACGCTGTCGAACATGCCCTGGCCGCCCTGGTGCTCCTCGGGCCACAGCACCGCGCCGGGCGCCACGCCGTTCACCCGGACCTCGGAGCCCAGCTCGCGCGCCAGCGAGCGGGTGAGGCCGGCCAGCGCCGCCTTGGCGGCGCTGTACAGAAGATGGCCGCGCAGCGGCCGCTCGGCATGGATGTCCACCAGGTTCACGATGCAGCCGCCGGTTTTCTTCAGCGCCGGGGCGGCGGCCTGGGACAGGAACAGCGGGACCTTGAAATTGGTGCCCACGAGGTCGTCCCAGTGCCGCTCAGTGATCTCGCCCACCGGCGTGGGGAAGAACGTGGAAGCATTGTTGACCAGCACGTCCAGCCGCCCGAAGCGCGCCAGCGTGTTCTTCACCAGCTCGGGCAGCCCGGCGATGTCGAGCAGGTCGGCCTGCACCAGCGCCACCGAATCGGCGCGCGCCGCGTTCAATTCGGCCTGCAGGGCCTGGGCCGGCTTTTCCGAGGTGCGGTAATGCAGCATCACGTTGGCGCCGGCCGCGTGCAGGGCGCGGACAATGGCCGCCCCGACGCGCTGCGCGCCGCCGGTGACGAGAGCAACTTTCTGGTCGAGTGGAAGGGTCATGACAGGATTACTATTGGCCAATTTTACCGGATTGCACGGTCCTTCCCGCCCATCCTGTTTGTACCAACGATGAACGTCCAGGGTCCTTCCACCGCGCCTGATCTGCCGCCACCCTCGCCCGAGGCACGCGCGCATGGCGCGCGGGTGGCCGAGGCAATCCGCGCCGCCATCGCCCAGGCGGGCGGTGCCTTGTCCTTTTCCCGATACATGTACATGGCTTTGTATGCGCCGGGGCTGGGCTATTACAGCGCGGGGGCGCGCAAGCTGGGCGCGGATGGCGATTTCATTACCGCACCCGAGTTATCGCCCTTGTTTGGGCAGACCCTGGCTCGGGCAGTGCAAGGATTGTTTGAGGGCGTTGGACTGCCGCGAAATATCCTGGAAGTAGGAGCCGGGTCTGGCGCACTGGCTGCGTCGATGTTGGAAGAACTGGCGCGACTGGACGCATTACCCGACCAATACTTCATCCTGGAATTGTCGGCCGACCTGCGCCAGCGCGAACGAGACACGTTGGCTGCGCGAGTGCCGGATTTGGTTGAACGGGTGGTGTGGCTGAATCAGTTGCCGCCCGAGTTTTCCGGGTTGGTTATTGGCAATGAGGTCCTTGATGCCATGCCGGTGGAACTCTTTCGAACCACTCGTGCCGGAATTGAACAAGGATTCGTGGTCACGGACAGTTCGGGCTTCGCGTTGCAATGGCAGCCGGCCTCGCGTGAGCTCGTGGAGAACGTCTCGCCGCTCGGTTTGGCCGAGGGATATCACAGCGAAGTCGGCTTGACAGGATTGGCCTTTATCCGCAGCCTCGCCGACATCATGCAAGATGCGGTGGCGCTGTTCATCGACTATGGCTTTCCCCGTTCCGAGTTCTATCATCCCCAGCGCTCGTCGGGAACGCTGATGTGCCACTACCGCCACCGCGCGCACGGCGATCCCTTCTTCCTTCCCGGCCTGCAGGACATCACCGCCCACGTCGATTTCAGCGCCATCGCCGCGACCGCCCACACCGCCGGGCTAAATGTCCTGGGCTACGCCAGCCAGGCGCACTTCCTGGTGAACTGCGGCATCACCGAGGCGCTGGCGCGCCACGACCCGGCCGACGCCGCGTGCTACCTGCCGGTGTCGAACGCGGCGCAGCGCCTGTTGTCAGCCGCCGAGATGGGCGAGTTGTTCAAGGTCATCGCGCTGGGACAGGGCGTGGACGAGATGCCGCTCGGTTTCGCGCTGGGCGACCGGACGGACAGCCTTTGATGGGCGCGTATTGATGGACGTCATCACCGCCGCCATCGTCCTGCTGCTGGTCATGGACCCGTTCGGCAACATTCCGGTCGTGCTGTCCAGCCTGAAGGCCGTGCCGCCCGAGCGCTACACGCCCATTGTCATGCGCGAGTGCGCCATCGCCTACGGTGTGCTGCTGGTGTTCCTGTTCGGCGGCCAGACCTTCCTGCAGTTGCTGGGCCTGTCGCCGCAGGCGCTGGAGATCGCCGGCGGGGTCATCCTGTTCCTCATCGCCGTGCGCATGGTGTTTCCGCAGCCGGGCGGCATTTTCGGCGCGGGCAGTGGAGGCGAACGTTCCGGGGGCCCGCTCATCGTGCCCATTGCCATCCCCGCCATCGCCGGCCCCTCGGCGCTGGCCACGGTCATGCTGCTCGCCTCGCGCAGCCCCGGCCGGTGGCCCTACTGGGTGGCGGCCCTCACCGGCGCCACCATCGTATCGGCCGTCATCCTGATCGGCGCGCAGCGCATCGCACGCTGGATCGGCGACCGCGGCATCGAGGCCATGGAGCGGCTCATGGGCCTGGTGCTCACGGCCATCGCCATCCAGATGCTGTTGGGTGGCATCGAGCATTTCGTGCAGAGCCTGCGCTAGCTAAGACGCGTCCAGAAATTCCTCGACCAAGCCGGCGGTGCATTCGGGCGCGCGGCTGCCCGGCCGATACGCCAGCGCCTCGCCCAGGTACTCGCCGTGCGCTCCCGGCAGGATGGCCAGCCGCGCTCCCGGGATCAGCCTGCTCAATTCCACCGCGTGCTCGGGCTTCACCAGGTCGCGGTCGCCGCTCAGGATCAGCGTTGGCGCCTTGATCGAGCGGACTCGAATATCGGGCACGTCCACGAACTGCTGCATGCGCTCGGCGTCCTTGTGGAACATGGTCAGCAGTTTTTTGCGGATCGGGATTCACCTTCAGGAAAGCGTCCTTGAGCGGCTGCGGCATGTCGGCGAAATCGACCTTTTGCATGGATTGCCAGAACTCCGCCGGGACGCCGTCCTTGCGGGTCATGGACGAGGCGTACACCAGCTTGCGCACCTTGCCAGGATGGCGTAGCGCCACCTGCATGGCCACGCTGGCGCCGTTGCTGAAGCCGAACAGGTCGGCCCGGGGGACTTTGAGGTGGTCGAGCAACGCGGCCACGTCGTCGGCCGAGGTGTCGAAGCGCACCGGCGCATCGCGGTCGGTGGTGCGGCCGTGCCCTTGTTCTTCCACGGCAATGACGGTGCGGTGTTGGGCGAAAATGGGCAGCACTTTGCTGAAAGTCACATCGATGGTGGAACCGCCGCCGTGCAGCAGCACCAGCGGGGTGCCGCCCCGGCCGTGGATTTCGTAGTACATGCGGATGCCGTTGACGGGCGCGTAACCGCTTTGCGGGGATGCCATGCTGGCTCCTGAATGATTCGGCGTTGAACAGCCGGCGAACGGAACGACTGCAGCCGCCATGAGCCATCGCCGGCGTGCGGCGTCGGGCGCACTCACGCCGAGAATAGCGGCGCCATGCGGTCTAAATGCGCCGCCGTGCCGCGTTCACGCGAGGCCGTGCCTTCCGGCCCGGCGGTCCCGTCCAGGAACGCCACCTGCTCGGTGAACACCTGCTTCGTCCCCTTGCCCTCGGGATGGAATTCCACCGTCGCCAGCGACAGCGAGTGGTGTTTGCCGCCCACGAACATGTCGTACACGTACACGATGCGCTGGTCCGGCACGATGGCGTGGTAGCGCGCCCGGAACAGCGTCTCCCATGCATCGTACTTGCCGTGCAGCAGCTCATCGCCGCCGACGCGGAAATCCAGAGCTCGTTCGATCAGTTTCCAGCCCTCGGGGCCGATGAACCAGCGCGCCTTTTGCGCCGTGTCCGACCACGCCGCGAACGCGCGTTTGGGCGGCACGGGATAGCTGCGTTCGATGACGAAGGTGCCGTGGGCGATGCTGCTCATTTCCTGTCCTTTGCCTTGATTTCTTCCTCGAACATCGCGCCGAGGCGGTCGAAGTGCTTTTCCCAGGAACCGCGCCGCGCCGCCACCCATTGCTCCACCAGCGCCAGCGCCTTGGGTTCCACGCGGCAGGTCCGCACCCGGCCTTCCTTGCGGGTGCGGATGACGCCGCATTGCTCCAGCACCTGGATGTGCTGCACCACGGCCGAGAGGGTGATGCCCAGCGGCTTCGCCACCTCGCTCACCGAGGCCTGGCCGCGCGCGAGTTGCTGCACGATGGCCCGGCGGGTGGGGTCGGCCAGGGCGTGGAACACGCCGTCCAGAGCGGATTGATGGTTAAGCATGTACTTAAGTATTTACCCCACCCGGTCGAAAGTCAAGCATTTACTTAACTATTATCCGCCCACCCCTTAAGGAGCTGCGGCTCAGGCGCCGCTGTTCGGCCGGACAGCGCGCTTAGCCGCCAGCCACGCGCGCATTTCCTCGAGAGAAATAAAACCGTCATGGTTGGCGTCGATAACGTCGAACTTGGCGGCCACGCGCGGCAGATTGCGCTTCGCTTCCTCCCGCGACAGCCTGCCGTCGCCGTCGCTGTCGGCGCGCCGGAAATATTGCTCGAAGCGGTCCGAGTTCGGGTTATTGCGATGCGCGCGCGACCAGGCGCGGATTTCCTGCGGGCTGAGCTGGCCGTCGTGGTTGGTGTCGATGGCGTCGAAGTCGCGGGCGAGGCGCGGCGCGCCGCGCTCGGCCTCGGCGCGCGACAGCAGGCCGTCGCCGTCGGCATCCGCGCGCGCCAGGCGGCTGCCGCGGCCGTTCGCCGGTGATTGCGCCTGTGGGGCCTGCAGCCCAGCAGGCATCTTTGCGGGTTGCGCCGCCGCCGCCTGCACGTGGAACAGGTCCTGGTTCATCGAACCCGGGTCGTCGTCATCGTCCTGTTGCTCGGAGTCGGGCACGCTCCAGGGCTCGTCGCGCGGCGTG
>DATNCF010000081.1:0-16464 GCA_035571675.1 Burkholderiales bacterium
GGCGGTGCTGCGCCGTGCCGCCCGGCCGGGCGGACTGGGCAAGGCCGTCATCGCCGGGAAAGAGGCCTTGATAGCGCCCAGCCTGCTGGAAGTGCGCGAGCGGCAGGCGGCGGGCGTGATCGTGACGCCCCAATAACCGCCCCCTCCGGCTAGGGCGCTACTTTTCCTCCATCACCCACACCCCGTTCCAGTCGTCGCCGGGCGGCTTGGACTGCAGCAGGTCGCAGCGCCCGACATAGAGCCTGGCGGTCTTGTCGGCAGGGTTCATGGACAGCACTTCCTCGAAGGCCGCGCGGGCCTTGGCCCAGCGCTGCTGGCGGTAGTCCTGCAGGCCGGAACGGAACTGGCGCAGCGCGTCCGACAGGTGGGGATAGCTCTGCTCGTCGTGGTAGTCCATGACCTCGTAAATGGCCACGGGCTGGGTCTTGCCCTTGGCTACGAAGACATCCACTTCCCGCGTGTAGTAGGTGGACTTGAGCAGCTTGTAGGTGAACTCGCTGATGAGTATGCGCGAGCCGTAGGTCTTGCAGGCCGATTCCAGCCTTGACGCCAGGTTCACGCCGTCGCCGATGATGGTGTAGTTCATCTGCTTCTTCGAGCCCATGTTGCCTGACACCACGTGGTCGGTGTTGAGGCCGATGCCGATCTCCACCGGCAGGCGGCCGTCGGCGGCACGCGCCGTGTTCCACTTGGCCAGCTCGCGGATCATGGCCACCGCGGCGCGCACGGCGCGGTCGGCGTCGTCCTCGTGCGGCACGGGAATGCCGAAGGCCGCCATGATGGCGTCGCCGATGAACTTGTCCAGCATGCCTTCCTCGCGCTGGATGCAGTCCACCATCAGGGTGAAGTATTCGTTGAGCAGCGCCACCGTGCCCTGCGCGCCCAGTTTTTCCGAAATGGTGGTGAAGCCACGGATGTCGGAGAACAGCACCGTGGCCGGCACGCTCTGGCCGCCCAGCGCCTCGGCGCCGCGCGCCACCAGCCGGTCGGCGATGCGCGGGTCCATGTAGCGCGACATGGTGGACTTCAGGCGCTTCTCGCTGCTGATGTCCTCGATGAGCAGCATGGAGCCGATGGGCTTCTTCTCCATGGACAGCAGCGGCAGGGCCGTGACGTTCACCGACAGCGTGTCCTCGCCCACAATGAGCGCGGCCTCCATGGTGATTTCGGCGGCCTGCGTCTGCTCCACGACGCCCAGCTTCTCCATCACCCAGGCGTTGCCGCCGGTGAAGAATTCCGCGGCCGGCTTGTGCAGCAGGTCTTCGTGCCGCGCGTGGAGGATGCGCTGCCCGGCGGCGTTGCAGGTCACGATGCGGTGCTGGTCGTCGAGGGTCAGCACGCCATTCGACATCGACTCCAGCATGGCCTCGTTGTAGTTCTTCATGTTCTGCACGTCGGCGAACAGCTTGGCGTTCTCCAGCGCGATGGAGATCTGCGCCGTGAAGGCGCGCAGGCGCGACTCGTCCTCGGCGGTGAACGGCCCGCCGTGCTTGTTCAGCACCTGCGTCACCCCGATGGTCTTGCCGTGCTTGTTGGTGATGGGCACGCACAGGATGGAGCGGGTGAAGTAGCCGGTCTGCTTGTCGAAGCCGGGGTTGAAGCGCAGGTCGGCGTAGGCGTAGGGGATGTTGATGGATCTGCCCGACTTGAACACCGCGCCCGCGATGCCCAGGTGGTTGGGCAGGCGGATCTGCATGGACTCCAGGCCCTGCCCTACCTCGGACCACAGTTCGTTGGTCTTTTCGTCATTGAGGAACAGCGTGGAGCGGTCGGCGTTCAGGAGGCGCGTAGCCTCGCCCATGACCTTCTGCAGCAGCGATCCGAGCTTGATGTCGGCGGTCACTTCCGACACCACGTCGATGAACTCCATCTCCTGCTGGCGCAGCGCCTTCATGCGCTCGATGTACTGGGCGCTCTGCAAGGCGAGCGAGCCCTGGTTGGTCATGGCCGCGAAAATGTGCAGGTCCTGGCGCGTGAACTTGCCGGCGCACTTGTTCAGGGTCTGCGCCACGCCGATGACCTCGCCCTTCACGGTGTGAATGGGCACGCACATGATGTTGCGCGTGGTGAAGCCGGTCTGTTCATCCACGGCGCGGTTGAAGCGCGGATCGGAGTAGGCGTCGTGGATGATGAGCGGTTCGCCGGTGCTGTACACGTGTCCGGCGATACCGCTGGAGTTGAGGATGCGGATTTCGCGCTGGATGTTGCCCTGGGCCACGCGCGAGTACAGCTCGTTGGTGGCGCTGTCGTTGAGAAAGAGCGAGCCGCGCTCGGTCCCCAGCTCGGCCGTGGTCATTTCCACCAGCGCGCGCAGCACCTCGTCCAGGGTCTCGTAGCCCGCCATGCGCCGCGCCACCTCGAGCAGCAGCTCGGCCTCGCGCAGGCGGCGGCGCTCGCCGCCGGGCGGCGCTGTGGCGCGCGAAATGCCCGCGGGACTACGAGCCGCGCCAGGCGCGGCGGTGCCGTCATCCGCGTTGCGCCTGGCGCGCGGTGGTTTCACCTTGCTGAGGGGTTCGTCCATTTTCATGGCTTTGCCCTGCCCCCGGCGGCTTCCAGCTGGTCGCGCAGCGCCTGCACCGTGTCGCGCAGCTGGGCGTTCTCAGCGGAAAGCTCAAGCACGGCGCGCTGCACCGCAGTCTCTTTCTCGGCGGCCGCGCGCTCGAGCGCGTCGCGCAGGCTGGCGGCGGTGTTGCGCAGCTGGGTGATCTCGCCCTGCCCTGCGGTATGCGCCCGCGTTACCGCCAACCGAGACTGGGCCGCGGACTGCTCCAGCTCTTCACGCAGCGCCGCGGCGGTGGCTTTGAGCTGGGCCATTTCCTGGGCCGCATCGGCATGCGCCTTTTGCAGCGCGGCCTCGCGCTCCAGTCGGCGCGCCTCGAGCTCGTCGCGCAGCGCCGTGGCGGTGGCCTTGAGCTGAGCAATCTCGGCGGCGCTTGCAGCCTCGGCCCGCGCCACCGCCGCGCGGGCATCGGCATGTGCTGACTCCAGAGCCTCGCGCAACACGGTCACGGTGCGCTGCAAATCCCGCACCTCGGCGCGCGCCAGCGTCAGCGCAGCGTCAAGATCGGCGTCCCGGCTGGCCGGGGATAAAGCGGCTTGGGTCATGGCTGGAATTTTAGGCGAGGCCGGGTGCCGGGTGCCGAAAGTTTTTTTGGGCCCTGCCCCCTCCCGACTCGTCATAATAGCCCTGAATCGACCGGAGCGAGACCATGAACATCCAACCCCAAGCCAGCCCTTTTCGCATCGACGTGCAGCAGGCCGTCCTGGACGACCTGCGGCAGCGCCTGGCACTCACCCGCTGGCCGAACGAACCCCAGGGCCGGCCGTGGCGCTATGGAACCAGCTTGGCGTGGATGCGCGGTGTGGCCGAACACTGGGCGCAGCGCTATGACTGGCGGAAACACGAGGCGCACCTCAACCGCTTTCCGCAGTACCTGGCGGACGTCGGCGGACAACGCATCCACTTCCTGCTGGAACGGGGCTCCGGCCCCAACCCGCTGCCGCTGCTCATCACCCACGGCTGGCCCGGCTCGGTGGTGGAGTTTCTGCACGTCATGGAACCGCTGGCGCATCCCGAGCGCTTCGGAGGCGACCCGCGTGACGCATTCACCGTGGTGGCGCCGAGCATTCCAGGCTTCGGCTTTTCGGCCCCGCCGCCCGCGCCGGTGACCACGCGCGAGGTGGCCGGACTCTGGCACCGCCTCATGACCGAAACGCTGGGCTGCGAGCGCTACGTTGCCCAGGGAGGCGACTACGGCGGCATCATCACCTCGTGGCTGGCGCTCGATCATCCACAGCCGCTCGCCGCCATCCACCTCAACATGCTGGGATTCCGCCCGGCGCCGGATGCCGGCGCTCCGCCCGACGCCGAGGAGCAGGCCTGGATCAAGGCCAGCAACAAGCGGCGTGAAGGCGAGACTGCGTACCAGTTGATCCAGGGCACCAAGCCGCAGACCCTGGCGTACGGCCTCACCGACTCGCCCGTGGGCATGGCGGCCTGGATCCTGGAGAAATTCCACGGCTGGACCATACCCGGCAGCCCGCATTTTCCGACCAGCGTCCCGCCCTTCGCCCTGGACGACCTTCTCACCAACGTCATGCTGTACTGGGTGAACGGCATCAACGCCGCGAACTGGATGTACGTGCCCTTGCTCGATCCAGCCAATCGCCAGCTGCCGACGGGCCGCAAGGTTGAGGTGCCGGCCGGCTTCCTGTTCTGCCCCAGCGACCTCACCCTGCCGCCGCCGCAGAGCTGGGTGCGGCGCTCCTATCCCAACATGGCGCACTACCGCGTGGCCGAGCGCGGCGGCCACTTCGCCGCGCTGGAACTGGGCCCGGTGTTCGTCGACGAGGTGAGGGCGTTTTTCCGCCGCTATCGGGACTAGCAGGCTGTTGAAATTCGTTGCTCTAGGCTCGATGGAACATCAATGCAAGCGGTTTTAGCAATTCGCTTCATAGGGAAGCACTTTTCAACTGCCCCTGATTTAGGGGATATAAAAGGGGAAATTTCCCCTTTTTCAACACCCTGCTAGGGAAGCTCAGGCGGCTGGCGGAAGGGCACCTGGCGCACACGGGTTCCCTGCGCCGACAGGTCAATGACCGTCGCGCCGCGCAGGATCTCGGGCGACCCGGCGTACCAGGCGTGCGCATCCGGCGGGCCGATGGTCTCGGCCATTTCCAGGTGCCCCAGGCCCACGTAGTGCGCCTGCAGCGCCTCCAGCTCATGGTCATGGACCAGGAAGCTGTAGCGCTTCTCGAACTCGCTGGCCACGTAATGGGCATGGCCGACGGCCACTCGCCACAACGCCGCGTTCTCGCGCCAGGCCGGCGCCACCGACAGCGGCGCGAAGTCGTCGTAGCGCGCATGCGCCTGGCCCCACACCTGGATGCCGGCGTCTTCGAGCACGATGAGCTCGCCCTCTTCGCGCGACAGCACGTGCACGTTGCGGGGGAAGGCCGCCCGGCAGCGCACGTAGGGCGAGTTCGCCATGTAGGGGTCGTGGTTGCCCGGCAGGATGACCACGGGCAGGTCCGCACGGCCGAGGATGCGGCCGGCCATGACGGCCAACTCCTCGCGCACGCGGTTGTGGTCGAAGAAGTCGCCCGTGATGAGCAGCGCCTGCGCCGACTGAGCGCAAGCCAGCGCCACAACGTCGGCGAGGTGCGCCAGCGCCATTTCGGGCCATTCGCTGCCTTGGGCGGGACGCGACTCGTTGCCCACGTGCACGTCCGAGGTATGCACCAGGCGCGCCGGGCGGGCGTGCGCAGAATGGGCGGGGCGTGGGGTTATGGGGGAAGTTCGGGTCAGCAAGGGGATTCCGGCTTACTTTTTCCTCGCCGGCGCCGCGCCGAGGCGGTGGCCGCTGTCGAGGTGAATGAGTTCACCCGTGAGTTTACCCGGTCCGCTGCCCAGCCACCAGACCGCCTCGGCCACGTCCACCGGGTCGAGCACATTGGCCAGGGGCGAGGTGTCGATGCGGTTCTTCATCATGGCCTCGTAGGCCGCCTGGCCGAAGCCGTTTTTCAGCCAGTCCCCGGTGATGAAGCCCGGTAGAACGGCGTTGACGCGCACCTGCGGCGCCAGCACGCGGGCCAGGGACATGGTCATGGCGTTCAGCGCCGCCTTGGAGGCGCCATAGGCCATGCAGGAACCCGTGCCTTGCACCCCGCCCATGGACGAAATATTCACCACCGAACCCTGGCTGTTGCGCAGCAGCGCCGCGAAGGCGCGCGTCATCAGGTACACGCCGGTGACGTTGACGCCGAAGATGGTCTGGAAGTCCTCAGCGGACAGGCCGTCCAGGTCGGCGTGATTGACGAACTTGGTGGTGGCGGCGTTGTTCACCAGCACGTCGCAGCGGCCCCACGACTCTTCCACTGATTTGGCCATGCGGCGGCAGTCATCGTCCTTGGTGACGTCGGCCTGCAGAGAGAGTACGGCGGAGGCACCAAGACGCTTGCACTCGTCAGCGACTCTGGCCGCCGCGTCGGCGCTTTTCGAATAATTCACAACCACGCGCCAGCCCTGCTTGGCGAAATACTTGACTGTGGCGCTTCCCGTTCCGTCATTGCCTGTTGAGCCGGTTACCACGCAGACTTTTTCGCTCATCTGATTTCTTCTCCTCGCTTGGCCTTATTGCCATTTTCCTCTATAAGGCGAAACGGTGCCGCATTCGGGGATGGAGCTAAAATGAGCTATAGAAGTCGATATGCATTTTTCTCGTTGTCCCTCACCCCAACCCCTCTCCCAGTGGGAGAGGGGCTTTAGAACGAGCCCGCCATGTCAAATATCCCCGCCAGCATGCATGCTGTTGAAATCAGCACCTTTGGAAAGCCCGAGGTACTGAAGCCCTGCACCCGCCCTACTCCTCAGCCGAAAGCCGGCGAGGTATTGGTGCGTGTCGAAGCTGCCGCGGTGAACCGTCCCGATGTGGTGCAGCGGCAGGGCAACTATCCCATGCCGCCGGGCGTGTCCGACCTACCCGGCCTGGACATCGCCGGGCGCATCGCCGCGGTGGGCGAAGGCGTGGCCGACTGGAAGGTGGGCGACGCGGTGTGCGCGCTGGTGGCAGGCGGCGGCTACGCCCAGTATTGCATCGCGCCTGCCGCGCAGTGCCTTCCGATTCCCAAGGGCCTTTCCGCCGCCGAGGCCGCTTCGCTGCCCGAGACCTTCTTCACGGTGTGGACCAATGTGTTCGACCGCGGCGGGCTGAAGCCGGGCGAGTCCATCCTCATCCAGGGCGGCAGTTCCGGCATCGGCGTGTCCGCCATCCAGATGGCCAAGGCCCTGGGCCACCGCATGTTCGCCACCGCCGGCAGCGACGAGAAATGCGCCGCCTGCCTGCGCCTGGGCGCCGACATCGCCATCAACTACAAAACCCAGGATTTCGCCGAGGTGGTGAAAGAGGCCACCGGGGGCCGCGGAGTGAACGTGATCCTGGACATGGTGGGCGGATCGTATGTGACCAAGGAACTGAGAAGCCTGGCGGTGGAAGGGCGGCTGGTGTTCATCGCCGGGCTGGGGGGCAATAAGGGCGAGATCCCCATCAATACCATCATGCAGAATCGATTGACGATTACCGGGTCGACGCTGCGGCCACGGCCCGTTGAGTTCAAGGGGGAAATCGCCAGGAGTTTGCGGGCGAAGATATGGCCGCACATCGAAGCAGGGAAAATAAAACCCGAGATTTACAAGACATTCCCGCTGGACGAGGCAGCGAAGGCTCACGAGTTGATGGAATCCAGCCAACACATTGGGAAAATAGTGCTTACGGTCGATTAGCGCGCAGACCTTATCAGGCGCCGTTTCATCCGGCCATCATGAAGCGGGCCGCATTACCCCGTGGTCCTCTCCTTGTGAAGCGGCCAAAGTCTTTTTCTAAAATTCGGTCCGGACGAATTTAGGAAATTGAAAATCGGCCGCATCGCGAGCCAAACTCCACGGGGTCGGACCCACTCATCCCGCGGTCGAATGAAAATTCTTTCGGCCATCAAATCTGTCGGCCGGTCTTCTCCCAATAGGGTGCTCGTAACTCTTTTTTCAGCACTTTACCGATGGTGCTCCTTGGCAGTTCGTCGCGGAATTCCACTGCCGAAATCCGTTGTGGTTTGCCTAACTTGGCGTTGGCCCATTGGCGCAGAGTCTCCTCGTCTATTGCCGCGCCTTCTCGTTTCACTACGAGTGCCAATGGTGTTTCGCCCCAGTCGTCGGACGGAACGCCTATCACCGCTACATCTGCCACCTCGGGATGTTGCAGCAACACCCCCTCTAAATCTGCTGCGTATATGTTGAATCCGCCGGAAATGATCATGTCCTTTTTCCGGTCGAGCAGGATCAGGAATCCGTCTTCGTCAAAACGGCCCATGTCCCCGGTGCGGAAGTAAGTCACGCCTTCGGGGCTTTTCCACAGCATGTCCGACGTCTTCTGCGGCTGCTTGTAGTAGCCCACCATCATCGACGGTCCGCGGCCCACGATCTCCCCGGGCTGGCCGGGCGGCACGTCGCGGCCCTGCTCGTCGATAATGCGCACTTCCACCTCGGGCGCGGGCTTGCCGACGGTGTGCAGCTTGTCGGGGTAGGCCATGATGTCCAGGCTGACGTTGCCGCCGCCCTCGGTGAGCCCGTAGCTGTCGGTCATGGCGCCGGGCCAGCGCGCGGCGATCTCGCGCTTGGTCTCGACCCGCAGCGGCGAGCTGGTGCACATCTTGGAGCGGAAGCTGGACAGGTCATAGCGGTCGAAATCCGGATGCGCCAGGATGCGCTGGTACTGCACCGGCACCAGCATGGCGTGGGTCACGCGCTCGGACTGGCACAACTCGAGGAACTGCCGGGCATCGAACTTCTTCATGAGCACGATGGAGCCGCCGACCGCCAGAATGGGATAAAACCCGACCGCGGTGGTGTTGGAGTACAGCGGCGTGGACACGATGCTTACGGCCTTGTCGTCGATGCCCTTGCCGGACATGCGGTGGATGATGCCCCAGCGCAACTGGTGGTCGTGCAGTATGCCCTTGGGGATGCCCGTGGTGCCCGAGGAGTAGATGATGTTGAAGGGGTCCTCGGGGCCCAGGGCCACGCCCGGGTTGCGCTCGCTGGCCGGGGCCAGCCAACCGGCATAGGATTGCATCCCCGGTGCGGCGTAGTCGAGAGCGATGCGGCCATTGGGGAACAACCCGGTCAGCCTGGAGAAGGCGGGCTCGAGCAGGCCACGCATCGTGGCGCCCAGGAACAGCACCCGCGCATCGCTGTCGTTCACCATGCCCTCGAGCTGCCCTGCCGTGGCCATGGTGGACAGCGGCACGATGCAGCCGCCGGCGCGCAGCGTGCCGACGATGACTTCCAGGTACTCGATGGAGTTGGGCGCCAGCACGGCCACCTTGTCGCCCTGCCCGAGACCCAGCGCCCGCAGGGCGTTCGCCACCTTGTTCACGCGCGCGTCGAACTCGCCCCAACTCATGGCGCGGCCCTCGCAAAGCAGCAGGCGCTTGTCCGGGCGGGCGGCGGCGTGGCGCGCCACGGCGTCGGGAATGGCCTCGAACTTGGCCGGCGCATAGATCTCCACCGGCGAGCGGGTGTCGTACAGCCTTTTACCCGTGGTCATGCATCCTCCTGGCAATGGGCGGCTCGCAGCAGCCCGGTCTATCAACTCTAAAAGCGCGTGGCCCAAATTCACGCATCGCTATAGCTCGAAGTAGCGGGTCGCGCTGGCGTCCTGGTTCATGTGCTTCAGGCTGGCAAGGTAGTGCTCGCCCGGCAGATCATACTGGTCGGAGAGGGCCGCGGCGCGGCGGCGCAGTTCGCCCCAGGCGTGGCGCCTGGGCACGCCCTTGAAGGCCATGGCGATGACGTTCACGCGGTCGGCGGCGCGCAGGAAGGTGACGCGCCCGCCGAAGGCTCGCTCCATGCGCTCGCAGCGAATGTCTATCTTGGCATCGTCGGCCATGAAGTTCTGCACCAGCACGCCAGGCCCGGTGAGGGCGGCGAAAGCGGCGGCATAGAAGGGCTCGCTGCACAGCGCCTCCACTTGCCGCCCGTCGTCGAAGGCGTCCAGCAGGATGACGTCGCTGCTCGCCGGGTGGGCCGGCACCCAGTTCGCGGCGTCGTCCAGCACCACCGACAGCCGGGCGCCATCGGGCGGGAAATCGAAATGCTGACGCGCCGCTGTCACCACCTCGGGGTTGATGTCCAGTGCCGTGACGCGGGCGCGGACGAAGGCCTTGTGCAGGAAGCGCGCCATGGAACCTCCCCCCAGCCCGATCATGAGCACACGGCTGGGCTTGGGATGGAACAGCAGGAAGCCCATCATGGCGCGGGTGTAGTGCAGTTCCAGACGGTCGGGGTTGGACAGCCGCATCGCACTCTGGATGGCGTCGCCCCCGATGTGCAGATAACGCACCCCGGCCTGCTCGCTGACGGCCACGGCCGATCCCCGCGCCATGGGCCACTGGCGCGGCCAACCGCGCCGGGCGCTCACCCAGCGCCCCCAGGCGCAGCTGCAAAGGCCGCCTGCAGCAGTTGGCCGCAGCGATGCAGGGCATGCCGCCCGGCCGCCATGACGCCCAGCATGCCGGCAAAGCCGTGGATCATGCCCTCGAAGCATTCATAGGAGACGGGCACGCCCGCGACCGCGAGGCGGTCGGCATAGGCGCGGCCCTCGTCCAGCAGGGGATCGAAACCGGCTGTGATCACATAGGCCGGCGGCAACCCGGAGAAGTCGGAGGCGAGCAGCGGCGAGGCGCGCCAGTCGCGCGCACTGGTGCCGCCATCGGAGTCGCTTCCCAGATAATTCGCACGGAACCACAGCATGGTGTCGCGGGTGAGGAAGTGCCCTTGCGCCAGGCGCAGCGCCGATGCCGTTCCCATGGCCATGTCGGTGGACGGATACAGCAGCAACTGGTACACGAGGCGTCCGGTGCCCGCCGAAGCGCGCTCGCGGTCCCTGGACAGCATGGCCACCACGGCGGCCAGGTTGCCGCCCGCGCTGTCCCCGCCCACGGCCATGCGCCCGCGGTCGATGCCCAGGGCGGCGGCATTATCCATGACCCAGCGCGTGGCGCCATCGGCGTCTTCCAGCGCGGCGGGGAAGCGGTGCTCGGGAGCCAGCCGGTAGTCCACCGACACCACCACGCAGCGACCATGCACGGCCAGGTGCCGGCACACGTTGTCGTGGGTGTCGAGGTCGCCGATGGTCCACCCGCCGCCGTGGAAGTACATCAGGCAAGGCGCGGCGCCCCGGCCGGCCTCGACCTGAAAGGGCCGGTACAGCCGCAGCGGCACGGTTGCCGCAGGCGTTTGCGCGGTCAGGTTCTCGACGGCATGCACGGCCATGGACTCGCCGTCGAGCCGCCAATGCGACTCCCTATAAAGCGTCCGCGCCTCGGGCGCACTCAGAGTGTGCATGGCGGGCAGGCGAGCGGCGGCCGCACGCTCCAACAATCGGCGCGCCTGGGGATCGAGGGTTCGGGTGAGTGGTTGTGCCATGGGGCGTGTGGAGAGCTGTACTGAGGGGCTGTACTGAGGTGACGCCGGGGCCGGAAGCTTGCAATTGAGCCGGCGCGGGTGCGGCGTTTTCCAGAGACAAACCGGTCGCCGCATTATAGAGGCGAGCCCCCCTTTGGCCCGAGAGGAGGCGGACCTCATGGGCGCGACAGGGGCGTCGGCCGTGCTCTCTTGGCTTCTCCACCGGCCCTTGGGATTGTCCGCACGCACGCGGGAAAATCGTGCATTTTCATAGGGAAAAAGCCGTTGCGGCCCCTCACAAGCGGAGACACGAGGCGCCCGGCCACGAGGGAAAAACTCGGTCGGGCGGCACGGCTCGACAGCCCTCACGCACCCTCCGCAGCGGGTTGTCGGCTCGCGTTTCCCGAGGGAAAACGGGCCGGGCCAGCCATGCACGCGGCCGCTCGCCACGGGGAGCCCTGCGCAGAAAGCCGCATTTTCAGAGTGAAAATCGCTCGCGGCCCGTTGACAACGCCGCCCGCTTGAAGCATCCTCCGAGCGCACACTACAAGTGCCTAGTGCAATCCATCACAAACACGTTCATCAACGACCCTGAATAATCCGGAGGGAGTCACGAATGGCCACGAAGAAAAAAGCACCCGCGAAGAAACCCGCCAAGAAGAAAGCCGCCGCCAAGCGCAAACCAAATGCGGCCTTCATGAAGCCGATGACGCCCAGCGCGGCGCTCGGCGCCGTGATCGGTGCCAAGGCGATGCCCCGCACTGAAGTCACCAAGAAGATCTGGGACTACATCAAGAAGAACAAGCTCCAGGACAGCAAGAACAAGCGCAACATCAACGCCGACGACAAGCTGAAGGAAGTCTTCGGCGGCAAGAAGCAGGTGTCGATGTTCGAGATGACCAAGCTGATCAGCAAGCACCTCAAGTAAGCTTGCGCGGGCCTCCCGCCGACAAAGGCCACCGCATGCGGTGGCCTTTGTGTTTTTGGGATGTGTGTTTAAGGGGCGCGGTGTTCTTGTGAGCCCCCGCGGGAAACGCCGCAGCCGGCGACGTTTCAGGAGGGCTGATCCGCGCCGTGCGCCTCGGCCGGGTGCGCGAGCTGGGTGAAATCGTCGGCGTACTTGCGCATGCGCTTGACCGCCCTGGCGCGCTGCTCGGGAGTCAGCGTGCGGTCGATGTCCATGACCAGTTCCATGACGGCCTGGTCATAGCGGTCCAGCGCCTGCTGCAGCACTTGGGGGCGCTTTTTCTCGGGATGGGCGAACAGGTCCTGCAGGATGGCGGCGAGCAGCGCGGGATCGCGTTCCGAGCGGATGACGGCCAACGCCTCATGCTGCCAGCGCTGCCGGTCGGCGAAACGCAGCGCAGCCATGTCGCCGTAATCGGCGACGAAGCGCTCGATGCGCTGTTTCTGCGCCTTCGACAGGCGGCCCACCCATTCGCCGAACTGGTCCTCCACCTGCTCGATGCGCTTGTCGCGCAGGTCCTTGGCGTCACCCAACAGGTGTTCTTTCTCATACTTGGCGTTCTTTTCCGCCACCGCTTTCTCAAGCTGCGCGATCTGGCGGGGAGACAGCGCGGCCAGGATGGGCGCGGCCGCAGTTGCCGCCTGCGCCATGACGGTGCGGTAGTTGGCGCGCACCGCGGCGATGGCCCAGCGCGCGTCGTCGCCGCTGATGCCGTCCTCGGCCCGCTCAGCCGCCGTCCTCATCAGGCTGGCGTACAGCGGCAGTTCCTGGCGGCGGTGCCAGTCGTGAAAACGGCCGAAGCGCGCCTTGAACTCCTGCGCCTGCGCAGCGTTGAAGTCCACGTAATCGCCGGCCATGAAGCGCGCGATGGTGGCTGCGTTGTTGTACGAGAACTGCAGCGCGCTGCAGCCGGCGAGCAGCACTGCGGCGGCGAGGGCAACGGCAAAGGCGCGCAGCACGTTGCGGCAGCGCGGGTTCAACGAGGTCACCAGTAGTTCTCCACGGTGATCTGGCCCGGGTCGCGGCGCCGGTGCTTTTTCATGCCGCGCCCCTTGAGCAGCTCGGTGGCCTCGCTCACCATGGCCGGGTTGCCGCAGAGCATGATCTGGGCGCGGCCGGGCGCGGCGGACAGTTCCAGGCCCGCGGCCTGCTCCAGGGTGCCCTCGGCCAGCGCCGTGGTGACGCGCCCCGGCAGGGCCGCGGCACCGGCCGCCGAAGCCGGCCCGACGTGATCGCGGCTGAGCAGCGGTATGAAGCGAAAACGCCCGCCATGCCGGGTCCGCAAGGCGGCGATGCGCTCGGCATAGACCAGTTCGGAGCGCTGGCGCACGCCATGGGCCAGCACCACGCTGCCGAAGCGCTGCCACGGGGCAGGCGTGGCGAGAATGGACAGAAAGGGCCCGATGCCCGTGCCGGTGGCGATCAGCCACAACTGCTCGGCATCCGGAAGCTCGGACAGCACCATGAACCCCGAGGGCTGGCGGGACACGCGCAGCGTGTCTCCCGAGGCGAGTTGCGGCAGGCGCGCCGTGAGCGGGCCGCCCGGCACCACCACGTAGTAGAACTCGCAATGGTCATCGCCCGGTGCGTTGACGAAGGAATAGGGGCGCGCGACCCACTGGCCGTCGATGGGCAGGGCAAGGCGTGTGAACTGGCCGGCCTCGAAGTCCACCGCCCCCGCCGCCACCGCGACGGAATACAGGCCGTCGGCCCAGCGCCGCTGGTCCACCACCCTGGCGTCGATCCAGGCGTCTCCTGCCATCAATGAACCATTCGCATAACCACTAGTACTCGAACCGACGCGGGCGTCTTATTCGAAGCGACGCCCCAGCGTCTTATTCGAAGCGACGCCCAGCGTCTTATTCGAAGCGGCGCCCCAGCGTCTCGGCAACCACCACGGGCCTGTCCGAGCCCTCGCGATAGATGGTGGTCTCCCAGGTCTGTTGAGCACCGTTGTCGGGCAGGGATTCCACTTTCAGGAGCTTGAACACCGCGCGCACGCGCGAGTTCACCGGCACCGGGCCGGTGAAGCGCACCTTGTTCAGGCCGTAGTTGATGCCCATGCGCGCCGGGTCCATCTGGATGCTGGCCGCGCGCAGCGACGGAATCAGCGACAGGGTGAGGAAGCCGTGCGCGATGGTGGTCTTGTAGGGAGACTCCTTCTTGCAGCGCTCCACGTCGACGTGGATCCACTGGTGGTCCCCGGTGGACTCGGCGAACTGGTTGATCATCTCCTGGGTGATGGTGACCCACTCGCTGGGCGGCAATTCCTTGCCCACCCAGTTCGGCAGATCGGCGTTGTTCTTGATGTAAGTCTTGGCCACGGTTCCTCCTCGATAGATACTGTATTGTCGCGATATTCTTATTTTCCCATTAATTGCCGCTCCGGGTCGCCGCCTGGCCCTCTGGATACCCATGCTGACATCCCCGCCAAGGACCATCGCCGTAGGAGCGGCAGCAACCTTTCTCGCGGTGCTCCTGGGGGCATTTGGCGCACACACTCTGCGCGCCGCCCTTCCTCCGGAAGCCCTCACCACATGGCATACGGCCGTGGAGTACCACTTCTACTCGGCGCTCGGGCTGATCGCCATGGGCCTGTTCCGCCGCGGAGCGGCGGACCTCGTGACGGAAAAGCGGATGAGGTGGGCGGCGAGGCTGATGCTGGCGGGAATAGTGCTGTTCTCGGGCAGCCTCTATGCCCTGGCCTTCACCGGTGTGCGCGGCATCGGGGCGATAACCCCTATCGGCGGGTTGAGTCTCCTCGCCGCCTGGGCTCTTTTTGCGTACGCGGCCTGGAAATCGAAGGACGAAAGCAGTTAGGGAGGCAGCAGCTTCGCGGTGTCGTCTTGCTCGTGCTCGATGGCGAGTTCTCTTGGTGTGCGCCCCTCCTTGTTGCGCAGCCTCGGGTCAGCCTTGTGGGAGAGCAGCAGCTTCACCACCTCGTCATAGCCCCCCGCCGCCGCGCCGTGCAGCGGCGTATTGCCGTGCTCGTCGGGGGCGTTCGCCAGCGCACCGCGCTCAAGCAGCGCCGCTGTCGCGGGCACGTTGCCTGCCATGGCCGCCCAGGCGAGCGGCGTTTCTCCATCGAGGTTGAGGGCATTGGCTTCGGCACCGGCGTCGAGCAACTGCGTTTCCACCGCGGGATCGCCGCGCAGCGCGGCGGCGTGCAAGGCGGTTTCGCCATTGGGCGTGCGCACGCGCGGATCGCCGCCCGAAGACAGGAACAAGGCAAGCACCTGCGCGCTGCCCTTCTCGGCCGCCGCATACAGCGCCGGCTCGCCCTGCTCGTTGCGGGCCACGAGGTGGACGCCGCGCTTCACCAGCCCTTCCAGCGCCTTCAAGTCGCCGGCCTCGATGGCGTCGAACAGGGCCTTGGCTTCCTCGTCTTTGGATGGAGCCTCGGCGTCGGCGGGAGCAGTGCTTTGGCCTGGAGGCGCCAAGGGACGCGGCGCCGCGTTCTGGGCCCGCACGCCCGCGCATGCAAGCAGCGCGGCCATGAACACCAGCAGCGAGGCCATGCCGGCCCGCGCGCGCCGGCGGCGCGGCGGTGTAAGCTGCGCCCCTGAACCGGTGTATCCGGTCCCAATGGTCTCAATGGTCCCGATGTGCATGGCCGAGTGTAGCTCATCGATCACCCCTCATTGATCACCCTTCATCGCTCCCCAATCACCCTCATGCCCACCGCCAACCCGGCGCACGGCGCGCGCCCCACCCGCAACGACCTGCTGTACAACCCGCGCCTGTCCGTCTCCGGCATGGCCGAAATCTTCGCGCGCTGGAGCCGCGAGTCCGAGCGCGCCCGCGCGGGCCTCGCGGGCTATTTCGACGTGCCCTATGGACCGGGGCCGGCGGAGCGGCTGGATATTTTCCGCGCTTATCCGCAAGCCGGACCCGGCCTGGGAACGGTGATGTTCATTCACGGGGGCTACTGGCGGGCCTTCGGCAAGCGCGACTTTTCCTTCGTGGCGCCGGCGCTGGCGCGCGCGGGTGTGACCGTCGCCGTCGTGGACTATGCGCTGTGCCCGGCCGTGACCGTGCCCGACATCGTCATGCAGATGGTGCAGGCCACGGCCTGGCTGCATCGCAACGCCGGCCATTTCGGCGCTCCGTCGGGACCGGGTCCCAGCCGACTGTGCCTGGTAGGCCACTCGGCGGGCGGACAGCTCGCCGCCATGCTCCAGGCCTGCCTTTGGCCGGTCTATGCACCGGACCTGCCCGCGGGTCTGGGGCGCCGCGCCGTGGCTCTCTCGGGCCTGTATGACCTCGCGCCGCTGCTCGACGCGCCCAGCCTCAACGCTGACATCGGCCTGGACGCCGCGTCGGCCCGCAAGGCCAGCCCGATGTGGCTGCCGGCCGGCCGCGACGCGCGGCTGGTGAGCGTGGTGGGCGATCGCGAGCTGCAGGGCTTCCATGACCAGGACCGGCTCATCCGAGGCCGCTGGAAGGGCCATGTCGCCGCGCCGGTGGCCGCGCCCGGCGCCGATCACTTCACGGTGCTGGACACCCTGCTGGACCCCGGCAGCGGCGTTTTCAGGGC
>DATNCF010000082.1:0-4327 GCA_035571675.1 Burkholderiales bacterium
GCCGCCGAACCGGAAGCGCCCGAACCCGGCATGCGCGGCAAGGCGAAGAAGGTCCGGGACGAATCCGAAGGCGAAGTCTTCGGCCACGGCCTGCCGGCCAAAACCCTGGTCCTGACCTTCGACGACGGCCCGCACGGCACCTACACCAACGAAATCGCCGCCATCCTCAAGCAATACAATGCGCCGGCCATCTTCTTCGAAGTCGGCAGCAACCTCGGCACGCTCGATGCCGCCGGCAAGCCGAAACTGAATCCGCGCGCCGAAGTCAGCCGCAAGCTGCTGGCCGCCGGCCACACCCTGGCCAATCACAGCCTGACCCACGCCCAGCTCTCCAAGAAGAGCGGCGAGGCCCTGAAAAGCGAAATCCTCACCACCGACGAACTGCTCAAGGCGGTCGATGCCCGGCGTTCGCCGCTCTTCCGCTTCCCCTACGGCGCGCGCAATGCCGAAGGCCTCGGCGTGCTCGACACCGCCCAGCTGCGCTCGGTGATGTGGAACATCGACTCCCTCGACTGGGCCGACCCGGTGCCGGCTTCCATCGCCGAGCGCGTGCTCAAGACGGTGGACAAGGAAGGGCGCGGCATCGTCCTCTTTCACGACATCCACGAACGCACCGTCAAGGCGCTGCCCGCCATCCTCGACCGCCTGAGCGCCGAGGGCTACCAGTTCGCCGGCTGGGACGGCAAGGGCTTCACCGTCGCCAAGGGCTCTTTGCCACAAGCCGCACCGACCGCCGCCAGCGCAGCCGGCTACAGCGACTCCTGGGCCATCGTCATCGGCATCGACGACTACGCCAAGTGGCCCAGGCTGCAATACGCCGTGCGCGACGCCCGTGCCATCCGCGAAACGCTGATCGGCAAGTTCGGCTTCGCCACCGACCACGTGGTGTCGCTGGAAAACGGCGAAGCCACCCGCAGCGGCATCCTCGCCGCCTTCCACAACAAGCTGGCGCACGCCGGCATGAAGAAGAACGACCGCCTGTTCGTCTTCTTCGCCGGCCACGGCGCCACCCGCCAACTGAGTTCCGGGCGCGACCTCGGCTACATCGTGCCGGTCGATTCCGACCCCGGCCAGATCGCCACCGACGCCATCCCGATGACCGAATTGCAGAACATCGCCGAAAGCGTCACCGCCAAGCACGCGCTGTTCATCATGGATGCCTGCTACAGCGGCCTCGGCCTGACGCGCGGCGCCGGCAACGCCAACTTCCTGCGCGACAACGGCAAGCGCCTCGGCCGCCAGATGCTGACTGCCGGCGGCGCCGACCAGCTGGTCGCCGACGGTGGCCCGAACGGCCACTCGGTGTTCACCTGGGCGCTGCTCCAAGGCCTCGGCGGCAAGGGCGACCTGAACGGCGACGGCCTGATCACCGCCACCGAACTCGCCGCCTACGTCGCCCCGGCCGTCGCCGCCACCTCGCGCCAGACGCCGGCCTTCGGCAGCCTGCCGGGCTCGGAAGGCGGCGACTTCATCTTCGAACTGCCGAGCGAAGCCGAATTCCTCAGCGCCGACACCAAGCAACTGCCGAGCGAAGCCATCGCCCTCAACAGCAAGCTCGACGCCACCCGCCCGGCCCCGCCGCCGGCGGCCAGCGGCGACAAACCCGCCGCCCTGCCGACGCCGGCGACGGTGGTGGTCAAGGACCTGCAAGGCGGCGAGCAGAAAATCACCCCGCCCGTCGCCATCCCGACCAGCGCCCGCCAGCTCGCCCAGCGCGCCAACGACCGCGGCCTGCAGCTCTACAAGGAAAAACAGTACGCCGAAGCCGAAGCCCAATTCACCGAAGCCCTGAAGCTGCGTCCAGATTTCGCGCTCGCCGCCAACAACCTCGGCTTCGTCTTCTACAAACAGGAGAAATACAAGGAAGCCGCCCGCTGGTTCGAAAACACCCTCAAGATCGACCCGTCACGGGCGATTGCCTACCTGAACCTGGGCGACGCGCTGGCCAAGGCTGGCGAGGGGGAGAAGGCGAAGAAGGCGTATCAGACCTATCTCGAACTGGCGCCGAATGGGGCGGGGGCTGGGTATGTGAAGGGGGTGCTGGGGAAGGAGGCGTAATGCAGACGGCAAGAGAGTTTCAAGACGCCGCGTTTGCCAGCGTAGGCCGCATGAGTTCGGGATGCTCTGCTCTTTCGCCGTACATTCCTATAGCCAATGGGGTCAGAGTGAATTGAAAAAACTTCGCTAATCCTCCGATGTCCTGGTCTCCCCGTAACAGGAAAGGGGCCAGTATGAATTAATATTTCACTCAAAAACTTAATCACTCTGATCCTTTGGTTCAGAATGATAACGTTCCGTCAATTAGATGCCACATTTAACGTTATATCGCTTATGACTCCTGATAAACCAACAGGCAAGACACCATGGGATGTTCTTGCTGAAGTTACTAAATCTCCGTGGCTGTTTGTAGCGGTCGGAGTGTTTTTTGGTGCACTTTTTCTCGCGACGCACAGTAGTGCAAAGCCTGGAACTGAGGTCAATCTACTGTGGGGGCTCGTCAAATATCAAAAGAGCGATTTAGTGCCTCCAAGCTCCCCCTCCATAGTCACCGACAGCACGAAAGGTTATGTGCTCCCAAAAAACGAAGAAACTCACCAAGCTTCCGGCTATAACTCACCATTTGTTGCAGTTACACATCCCATTTTGGATAAAGGGATCAATTTCGTTGCGAATGGATATGACCTCACGATTGGCGGCGCAAATATAAAACAGATTTCGGTCGCTGCAAGATCCAGCGAAGGAGATGCTCTCTCTATGACAAAAAAACAAGATGGTTCAATCGAGATTAAGCAAGGAGTATCGATGACCCATATTGAACTTTCCTACAAAGGGAATTTTTTTAGCTTGGTGGTGGGGTATTCAAAAGGGCGGCTTGGCAACTTTACCGTTGAACAAATACCTTCTACAACACTGACGCTTTCCCCATATGCCGCGATCTAGTTGAACCTATGGTACACAATGAATCAAACGATCTTCCTTTCTTTGAGCGGCCTGACCTGTCGCCATACCTTGTCCATCTTACGAAGAACACCAACAAAGAGGATGAATATTCTGCATTCGACAACCTAGTCAGTATTCTCAAGCTAGGTGAAGTCTGGGGCAGTAACACAAAGAAAGGGTTTGTTAAGGGGCCAAACAAAGCAGCTTGTTTTATGGACATACCGCTTAGTTCACTCAAATATGTGCTTACCGCGCAAAACTCGGATCCTGAAAAACCCCGATACGAGCCGTATGGTGTGCTTGTCACCAAAACCTACGCATACAAGCATGGGTGCCGCCCTGTTATGTATTTGTCCACCGACGAACTGCAGGCAATCGATGTTCCCAATCAGGAGCTATGGCGTGTAGTTCGCTTGGAAGGTGTAGATGGAACCACTGTCAACTGGATACATGAGCGAGAATGGCGATGCAAAGGAAGTTTTCGCTTATCTTCTAATCCACACGCAGTACTTGTAAAGAATGTAGCTGACGCAAAAAGACTCAGAGGGTTAATTGAAGACGAGCCAAAGAGTTTTAAAGCTCGTCCGTCTTCAATCATTCCACTTACGGTTTTATGCCAAGGATTACCGTATTTATGACTCGCCTACCGCTACCAAAGGGGTCAGCTTCGTAACAATAGGGGACGCACCACGGTTTAAAAGTGCGCCTTGATTGTTTGAGTCAATAAAATCGATGCAAGCGCATCGATCAAGCGGTCTTGAGCTTCTTGGCTGGGGTAAATCGAAGCGTTCGCAACGTTTGGATTGGCGTCAGCCATGATGTACTGGGCGAGGTCCGACAGACATGATCCGGCCCCAGCATCGGCAAGCCGCTCAGTCCCTTACCCGCTGCAATCCCAGCTCGAAACTCACCCCGCCCTCGACATTGCGCGCCGTGATCGTGCCGCCCATCTTGGCCATGTAGGTGCGGGCGACGAACAGGCCCTGGCCGCGGTTGCCGGCGTCCGGCTGCTCGGAGACGCCATATTCGAAGATGCGGGCGAGCAGTTCGTCGGGGATCTGCGGGCCGTCGTTACGGATGCCGACGGTGGCCGTACTGTCGCTGCTGCTCAGTTCGATGACGATGGGGGTGCCCGGCGTCCGGTGGCGGTCGGCGTTCTTCAGCACGTGGGCGAAGACGTCTTCGAGCGGGAATTCGTCGGCTCGCACGAAGAGCGGCTCGTTGCCGCCGGTGCACTGCACGTCGGCGATGCCGGCATTGGCGGCGACGTTTTTGGCGAATTCGGCGAGATCCACCGCGGCAATGTCGAGCCGGGTGCTCTGGAAGGCTTCGCTCGGGCTGGCGCTGCCGTAGAGCACGCGCACCGCCTGCTGCATGCGGCTGATGT
>DATNCF010000083.1:0-12584 GCA_035571675.1 Burkholderiales bacterium
CCCTTCCCGCGGAGCGGGAAGCCTCGTGAACAAGCCTCCATGACACTCCGTGTTCATATGGGCCTGTTTTCGTCTATTGATTCCGGCCTGCGCTGCGGTGCCAGCAATAATAAGGTAGCCACCGGCCACAATACCGCCCCCACAAAACTGGACAGGAAATACAGTACACCCGGAAAGGGGCTGCCGGACGCCATGCGCACCGCCAGCATGATGACCTGGTAGCCAAGCAGCATGAACAGCACGTGCAGGGCTTGCGGCCACAGCGGGAACCACAGCAGCCGCCGCGACAGCGCGTTGGCCGCGAACACCAGCACGGCATAGGCTAGGGCGTGCTGGCCCATGAGGCTGCTGTTGGACGCATCCATGATCAGCCCCAGCACCCAGGCAATGCCCACGCTCACCTTGCGCGGCTGGTGCACGCCCCAGAACACCAGCACCAGCGCCAGCACGTCGGGCACGCCGACCAGGGTCCTCCAGGGCAGCAGCTCGAACAGCAGCGCGCAAATGATGGAAAAGCCCATGAACACCACGTTCACGGGGAGGAGAATGCGTTGCGGGCGGGCGTCGAACTGAGAGGCCATGTTGGATCAGCGTCCCTCGGACGGAGTGGCGCGCTTGGCTCCGCGCTTGGACTTGCCCGACTTGGCCTGGGCCGGCGGCTCGCTGGCGGGTGCCGGCGGCAGGTCGGTGTCCTGGGCGAGAACCAGCACCTGGCGGTGCTGGTTCTCGCCCGCCGCCGGGACGCACTGGATGCGCGCGAAGGCGTAGGCCGCGTCGCGCTCCACCTTCGCCACGCGCGCCACCGGCAACCCCTGCGGGTAGGTGCCGTCGATGCCCGAGGTCACCAGCAAGTCGCCGTTCTGGATGTCGGCGTTGGCGGCCATGAAGCGCAGGTCGAGCGCGGCGCCGTCGCCGTACAGCACGCCGCGCAGGCCGTTTCTCACCACCTGCACCGGCGTGGCCTGCTCCTTGTCGGTCACCAGCGTGACCTCGGCCAGCATGGGAAAGGCGCGCGTCACCTGGCCGATGACGCCGTTCTCGTCGATCACCGGCTGGCCTGCCTTGACCAGCTGCATGGTGCCGCGGTCGATGATGACCTTGCGTGAGAAGGGGTCGCGCCCCGAGTACAGGATTTCGGCGAACACCACGTGCACGGGCAGCTTGTCGCGCGCCTCCAGCAGCCGGCGCATCTGGTTGTTCTCGGCGCGCAGCGATTCCAGGGTGAGCGTGTCCTTGGCGGCCTGCAGCACCTTGCCCTGCAGCGCGTCGTTCTCGCGGCGCAGCGAAGTCTGGCTTTCGAAATAATTGGCGATGCCCTGCGCCGCGTCCACCGGCGCCATGGCGGCGCGCTGCAGCGGATAGGCCACGATGGCGAGCACGGTGCGCAGCGTCTCGGCGTAATGGAAGCGCGCGTCCAGCACCATCAGCAGCGCGGCGAGCGACACGAAGAACGTCAGGCGTACGAGGGGGGCGGGGCCGCGGGCGAACAGGGGTGGCGGCTGGAGTTCCATTACATCTTTACATCTGAAACCGTGCGGCGGATGGCCGGGCGCGCAGGGCGACAGGGCCGTCACCGCGCTCGCGCGGCGCCGGCCTCGTCCCCCCAGGCTCAGTCATTCGTGAAGATGCTCCCCAGCTTGTCCATTTTTTCCAGCGCCTTGCCCGAGCCGCGCACCACGCAGGTGAGCGGGTCGTCGGCCACGATCACCGGCAGCCCCGTCTCTTCCATGAGCAGGCGGTCGAGGTCGCGCAACAGCGCCCCGCCGCCGGTGAGCACCATGCCCTTCTCGGCGATGTCGGCGCCCAGTTCGGGCGGGGTCTGCTCCAACGCCGTCTTCACCGCCCCCACGATCTGGTTGAGCGGCTCGGTGAGCGCTTCCAGGATCTCGTTGGAGGAAATGGTGAAGCTGCGGGGAATGCCCTCGGCGAGGTTGCGGCCCTTGACCTCCATCTCCTTCACTTCGGAGCCGGGGAAGGCCGAGCCGATGTTCTTCTTGATCATCTCGGCGGTGGTCTCGCCGATCAGCATGCCGTAGTTGCGGCGGATGTAGTTGATGATGGCCTCGTCGAACTTGTCGCCGCCCACGCGCACGCTGCCGGCGTACACCATGCCGCCCAGCGAAATCACGCCCACTTCCGTGGTGCCGCCGCCGATGTCCACCACCATGGAGCCGGTGGCCTCGGCCACGGGCATGTCGGCGCCGATGGCCGCGGCCATGGGCTCCTCGATCAGGAACACCTGCGAGGCGCCGGCCCCGAGCGCCGATTCGCGGATGGCGCGCCGTTCCACCTGGGTGGAGCCGCAGGGCACGCAGATGATGATGCGCGGGCTGGGCGACAAGAGGCGCGACACGTGCACCTTCTTGATGAACTGCTTGAGCATCTGCTCGGTCACGGTGAAGTCGGCGATCACGCCGTCCTTCATGGGGCGGATGGCCGTGATGTTGCCCGGCGTCTTGCCGAGCATCTGCTTGGCCTCCTTGCCCACGGCCTGGATGGTCTTCTTGCCGTTGGGGCCGCCTTCCTGGCGGATGGCCACGACCGAGGGTTCATCGAGGACGATGCCCTTGCCGCGTACGTAGATCAGGGTGTTGGCGGTGCCCAGGTCGATCGCGAGATCGTCTGAGAAATAGCCGCGCAGGAAACCGAAGCCGAGCATCCTCACGTATTCCTTCGGGAAGGGTTAAGCCGTCCGTCCGCCGTTATGCAACCGGCATCCGGCCAAAACTTGTAACAAAACCGCGGGGATCCCCTCCGGACACCCTCTTTTTTGCCACATAAACCCTTATAATATCGCATTAACCCCCCGTTTTTAAGAGAATTTGTCGAAAAAGGCGCAGTCTGGCCTATTTCCGCCGAGGCCGACCCGAAGGGTCGGACGCGGCCCCCCCAAAGAGCCCCATGCCCCTCACCCTGGATGAAGTCAAGCGCATTGCCCATTTGGCCCGCATTGAAGTCAGCGAGGCCGAAGCCCAAGCAACCCAAGGACAGTTGAACGACATCTTCGGGGTCATCGGGCAGATGCAGACGGTCAATACGGACGGCATCGAGCCCATGTCGCATGCCCAGGACCTGGGCTTGAGGCTGCGGGAAGATGTGGTGACCGAGAAAGACCAACACGAATTGTTCCAGTCCGTCGCGCCGCAAGTAGAAGGCGGACTGTATTTAGTACCTAAAGTGATCGAGTAATCTGGGCTTCAACAACAAAAAATCGGTCATTCGGTTATCGAGTTGCTGCCCGCTGGCTCCGGGCGTAGTTCGGAGCGAGATGGTCTAAATTTCAAATGTTCAATTTCAGCCTCAAAGAACTTGCCGCGTCGCTCGCGTCAAAGAAAATTTCCAGCGTTGAGTTGACGCAATTGTTTCTTGATCGCGTCAAGGCGTTGAATGGCGACCTCAACGCGTTCATCACTGTCGATCCGGAAAAGAGCCTGGCGCAAGCGCGCTTGGCGGACGAGCGTATTGCCAAGGGCGACATCCAGCCCCTCACAGGCATTCCAGTAGCGCATAAAGACATCTTCTGTACAAAAGGCTGGCTCACTACCTGCGCTTCGAAAATGCTGTCCAATTTCGTGGCTCCCTACGACGCGCACGTCATCGAGCGCTTCAATGCAGCCGGCGCCGTCACGCTGGGCAAGACCAACATGGACGAGTTCGCCATGGGTTCGTCCAACGAGACTTCGTTCTACGGCCCGGTGAAGAATCCCTGGGACCGCGCGCGCGTGCCCGGCGGCTCTTCCGGCGGCTCGGCCGCCGCGGTGGCGGCGCGCATGGCACCCGTGGCCACGGCCACCGACACCGGCGGCTCGATTCGCCAGCCCGCCGCGCTCACCGGGCTCACCGGGTTGAAGCCCACCTACGGCGCGGTGTCGCGCTATGGCATGATCGCCTTCGCTTCCAGCCTCGACCAGGCCGGCATCCTGGCGAAGAGCGCCGAGGACACGGCGCTGGTGCTCAACGTCATGGCGGGATTCGACGAGCGCGATTCCACCAGCAGCGAGCGAGCGGCCGAGGATTACACGCGCGAGTTGGCGAAGGCGCCCGCCGATGCGGCGCGTCCTCTGGCCGGCCTGCGCGTGGGCGTGGTGAAAGAGCATTTCGGCAGCGGCCTCACCGAAGGCGTGGGGGCGGCGGTGCGTGCCGCGCTCGATCAGTTCGCAAAGCTCGGGGCGACCCTGGTGGATGTGAGCACGCCCAACTCCAGGCTCGCCGTGCCGGCCTACTACGTCATCGCGCCGGCCGAGGCCTCGTCCAATCTGTCGCGCTTCGACGGCGTGCGCTACGGCTACCGCGCCCCCGACTACCGCGACCTCGCCGAGCTGTATTCAAAGACGCGCGCCCAGGGCTTCGGCGCCGAGGTCAAGCGCCGCATCCTCATTGGCACCTACGTGCTGTCGCACGGCTATTACGACGCCTACTACCTCAAGGCGCAGAAAATCCGCCGCCTCATCGCGGAAGATTTCGCCCGCGCCTTCGCCCAGTGCGACATCGTGGTCGGCCCGACGGCCCCCGACGTCGCCTTTCCCATCGGCGCCAAGACCTCCGACCCGGTGCAGATGTACCTGAACGACATCTACACCATCCCCGCCAACCTGGCGGGCCTGCCGGCGCTGTCGGTGCCGTGCGGATTGGCCGCGGGCCTGCCCGTGGGACTGCACATGGTGGGCAATTATTTCGACGAGGCGCGGATGCTGGCCGTGGCGCATCGGTACCAGCGCGCCACCGATTGGCATGCGCGCATGCCGGAGGGCATCTAATGTCCTGGGAGGTAGTGATTGGTCTGGAGACTCACGTGCAGCTCTCCACGGTCTCCAAGGTATTCTCCGGCGCATCCACCGCTTTCGGCGCCGCGCCCAACACCCACGCCTCGGCCGTCGACGTGGCGCTGCCCGGCGTGCTGCCCGTGCTCAACCGCGGCGCGGTGGAGCGCGCCATCCGCTTCGGCCTGGCCGTGAACGGCCGTGACGCGGGCAACATCAACCGGCGCTCGGTGTTCGCGCGCAAAAACTACTTCTACCCCGACCTGCCCAAGGGCTACCAGATATCGCAGCTCGATTTGCCCGTCGTGAAAGGCGGACACATCACCATCGTTTCGCCCACGCGCGGCGAAATCAAGGTCCGGCTCACGCGCGCGCACCTCGAAGAGGACGCCGGCAAGTCGCTGCACGAGGGCTTGGGCCAGGACGTGAGCGGCATCGACCTCAACCGCGCCGGTACGCCTTTATTGGAAATCGTGTCCGAGCCGGACTTGCGCTCGGCCGAAGAAGCGGTTGCCTACGCCAAGACGCTGCACAGCCTGGTGATGTGGATCGGCATCTGCGACGGCAACATGCAGGAAGGCTCGTTCCGCTGCGATGCCAACGTTTCAATACACAAAAAGGGAGAGCCATTCGGGACGCGGCGGGAAATCAAGAACCTGAACTCATTTCGTTTTCTGCAGCAGGCCATTGAGTACGAAGTGCAGTGGCAGATCAGCGAAATCGAGGAAGGGCGCAAAATACAGCAGGCAACGGTGCTGTTCGATGCCGACAGCGGTGAGACGCGCTCCATGCGCACCAAGGAAGACGCCCACGACTACCGTTATTTCCCTGATCCGGACTTGCTGCCGCTTTCCATTGGAGAAGACTGGATCAACCAAGTCCGCGGTTCCATGCCGGAGTCGCAGGAGGCCAAACAGAAGCGATATCAATCCGATTTTGGATTGGTCGCGGCCGATGCTGCCGCGCTGACGTCGTCGCGGGAGATGGCCAAATACTACGAGGATATTCTGGCCGAGGAGGGCGCAAACGCCGCGCGCGCGAAGACCGCAGCCAACTGGGTCATCAACGACCTGAGCGCCGCGTTGAACAAGAACGGGCTTTCCATTGAGCAAAGCCCCATTGCGCCGCACTCGCTGGCGAAACTGCTGTCGCGCATCCAGGACGGCACGCTGTCGGGCAAGATGGCCAAGGAAGTGTTCGATGCCATGTGGTCGGGCGAAGGCGAGCCCGACGCCATCATCGAGAAGCGTGGCTTAAAGCAGATGTCCGACAGCGGCGCAATCGAGAAAATTGTCGACGAGGTGCTGGCGGCGAACCCCAAGTCGGTGGAGGAATTCCGCGCCGGCAAAGAGAAGGCTTTCAACGCGCTGGTGGGGCAGGTGATGAAAGCGAGCAAGGGGAAGGCCAATCCGGCCCAGGTGAACGAGATTCTGAAGAAGAAACTCGCTGCAACAGAATAGAGAAGGTTCGAGCCCTGTTTGGCTCCCCGCTGCACCCCGAGAACCGATGCGCGGATGTTCGACAATTCGTGACCGAACGGCTTCGTAGGCAGTAATGAACGCCGAAGACACCAGCGGCCCTGCCTGCGTTGCATACCACTCCGTGGCTTCGTCAAACTCCCGGCGCGCCGAAGGATGCAGGCGAACCCGCATCACCCGTATTTGGCGCGGAGTTCGGCAATGACCGTCTCTTCCGGTATGGTCTCGACTTCCCCGGAGTCAAGCTGGCGCACGCGCCGCTCGATTTCCTCCGCCCAGGCGCGGTCGATTTCGTCCTGCCGGGCCAGGCTCGACCACAGCCGGTCGGCGAGTTCGGCGCGATCTACTAGCGAGAGCCGCATCGCGTCCGCTTGTATCTTTTCCAGAGTTGTGGCCATGTGCTTCTACGTAGATTCAGAATTTTAGCCCTGATCTGGCCTCACCGAAAAGCCCTTTGCTAGCGCGGCTTGCGTAGCGCCGGGTTGGCCATGTCGATGTCGGCCTGCACCTGTTCGCGGCTGCGCTCGTAGATGAGTTCGCGCCCCATCACGCTGCCCGCGTAGGAAAGGCCTTTGCTGGTCGGCGACAGTTCACACTTGACGTTGTGGATGCCCTCACCCAGGACGATGGTGATGGCGCTGGCGCGCTTGCTGAAGACCACCACTTCCATCAGTTGGCCGCCCTCGGTACGAACCTTGATTTTTTCATTGTGCATGCGGAGCTGCTCCAATACTGTTTTAAGGATTCGTTACCGGTATTTTGTAATTTGTTCACGCCAGAATACAAGCTTTCGCGAAACCCATCCCGGCAGTACCATGTCCTTCATTAGCCCGGATATGAAGGAAGCATCATGGGACTCATTCGGCTTGGCGACAAACCGCCGCTTACCGTGGAGCCGGACCAGACCGTCTTCCAGGCCGCCTGCGCCATGACCGAGCGCCAGGTGGGCGCGGCGGCCGTCGTGGAAGACGGCAGGGTGCTGGGCGTCATTTCGGAGCGGGACGTGCTGAAGAAGGTGGTGGTGGCGCGACGCGATCCCGCCGCCACCCGGGTCGGCGACATCATGTCCAGCCCCGCGCTGTCGGTGAACGTCAAGACCTCGGTGGCCGACGCGGCCGACCTGATGCGCAAGAACCACATCCGCCATCTCGTCGTGCTCAACAAGGACGGCGAGCTGGTGGGCATGCTGGCGCTGCGCTACCTGCTCTACGACCTCATGGACGACATGCAGCGCAATGTGGGCGACCTCATGGGCTACATCATGACAGACGGTCCCGGAGGATAATCAGGTGCGCTGCTCGGTGTTACCGGCACTTTGAATACAGAAAGCTTGGGCGCGGGTCGGGCGAGATAAGAGGGTGAGTGGTATAGCGCTCGAGCCGTCCCTCGCGTTGAAACCCGGCCTTTTCAAGAGCCCGTTGCGAGGCCACGTTGTCTACGTCACAGGTCGCCTGGACTCTAAAGATTCGAGGCTGCCGGAGCGCCTCCCCGGTTACCGCCGTAATGGCTTCCGGCATGAACCCGCCGCCCCAGTGTTGCCGCGCCAGCACGTATCCGATGACAACCCCCGTTTCGGAGAAACGGGCCTCGAACATGCCAATGGGCGCTTTCGCGCCAGACCGGGTGATGACGTAGGGCAAGCAGTGATTGCCATCCCACGCTTGGACGCACGTCTGGATGAACTGCCGGGTAACGTCACTAGAAGTGTGCGGCGTCCAGATTAGGTAACGGCATACTTCCGGGTCCTGCGCGTAGGCGTCGAATATCGCCTCGGCGTCGTTCACGAGCGGGCGCCTGAGAATGAGGCGCTGTGTGCGAATTTCGTCGGGCAAGGGGCGCTTCATCGCGCCGGAAAGCTACTTCTTCGCCGTGGCGGCGGCGCCCTTGGTGAGCTCGAGGTAGCGGCGCTTGTCCTCGTCGTACTTGGCGTTGATGTCCGCCACCTGCTTCTTCTTCACTTCCAGCAGGTTTTGCTGGTTCTTGAGTTCGATCTGGTTGTCCTTGATGTCCTGCGCCAGCTTGGCGGGCGGGGCCTTCTTGGCGTAGAACTCCTTTTCGTTGTCCAGGTCCTTCTGGCGCTTCAGGCCCTCGGCGATTTTCTTTTCGGTGTCCTTGATGGCGGTGTCGTTTTCGCGGATGGCGCGCGTGCGCGCGTCCTCGATGTCCTTCTCGCTGGAATAGGTGTTGAGCAGCGCGGTGTTCTTGCGCTTTTCCTCCTGCGCCAGCTTGTCCTCTTCCTGCTTCTTCTTGCGCTCGGCCTCGCGCTGCGCCTGCTGCTCGGGCGTGAGCTGGCCCTCGTTCTTGCGCATCACCGTGCCCGACTTGCTCAATTCCTCGCTGGGGCGGCCGAGGCACTCGGTGGGCGGCGTCTGGGTGTAGTAGATCTTGCCCTTGGCGTCCGTGCACTTGTACATGCGCCCCTGGCCGAGCGCGGCGCCTGAGGTGAGGAGCGTTGCGGCGGCAAGCAGCGCCGCGGCGCCCGCCAGAGCGGCTGTTGACAGCGCGGGTGTTGATCCAGGGAAGCGTCGAGCAAGTGCTGAAATTGGCAAATTCGACCAACGCGCTTCCCCTGAAGTGGGGGATATACAAGGGGGAGGCCGGCGAAGCGTCGTGCCAAGGAAACGGCACAGCGAAGCCGGCCTAGGACGGCGTGTTCGCTGCGCACGTTCCCAGGCACTGCGCTCCCACGCCGTAGCCCACTTGTTCGATATTTCATTAGCCATTCGTTTTGACCCCATAGGTGTCACGGTAGCGTTGGACGGCGGCGCTATTTTGCCGGAATTCGTCCGAGTGCTCCAGGAAGCCCAGCAGGTCATCCAGCGTGGCGATGGCCACCACGTCCATGGCGTAATTCTGGCGCACCTCCTGCACGGCCGAGAGCTGGCCGGTGCCGCGCTCCATGCGGTCCAGGCAGATGGCCACGGCCGCGGGCGTGGCGCCGGCGGCGCGGATCAGCGCCACCGACTCGCGCACCGCTGTGCCCGCCGTCATCACGTCGTCCACCACCAGCACGCGCCCGGCCAGCGGCGCGCCCACCAGCGTGCCGCCTTCGCCGTGGTCCTTGGCTTCCTTGCGGTTGTAGGCGAAGCCCACGTCGCGGCCGGCGCGCGCCAGCGCCATGGCCACCGCCGACGCGAGCACGATGCCCTTGTAGGCCGGCCCGAACAGCATGTCGAACCGCACGCCCGACGCCAGGATGGCCTGGGCGTAGAACGCGGCCAGTTTGTCGAGCGCGCTGCCTGAGTTGAACAGCCCGGCGTTGAAGAAGTAAGGGGTGTTGCGCCCCGACTTGGTGACGAAGTCGCCGAACTTCAGCACGCCCTGCCGGATGCAGAAGTCGATGAAGTCGCGGCGGAAGTCGGACCGGTCAGCCGGGGTGCCTGTGCTTGATGCCACGGTGAATCCTTTTGGTCAGTGGCGCTTTCGCGGCAATGACGGGTTCTTGGGGACGTTGCGCGATGGGCTTCGTTCCATGCAGCTTTCGTCAGGCCGCGAGACGGCCGCCCCGGTTGCGCCGCCGGTCCAGCCACCAGGCGATGGCCGGCAGCATGAAGAAGCCCCCCGGCGCCACGATGACGATGAGGTACGGGCTCATGCGCGACAGGCGCGAGAGGTGCATTTTCAGCTCGCGCTTGTCGGCCGCGCTCCACTTCATGTTGTTGCGCGGCTTCATCAGCAGGGGCATGAGGCCGCGCACCTGCAGGATCTCGTCCAGCATGTTGCGCCGCTCGCGGTCCATGACGTTCAGAAAGGCCCGCACGGCCTTGGGTGGAACCGGCCTTTTCATGCCGCTCCCCCGCTGCGGGCCTGCAGCAGCGCGAGCAGCGCGCGCGCCGTGCGCGCGCCGCGCCACAGGCTGAGGGCGCAGCGGCCCAGGGCCAATGCGCGCGCCGGCTTGACGGCCACGACGGCGGCGGCGATCGCCGCCACCAGTACGGGGCGGGCCTTGGCGTAGGCCAGCAAGGCCACGCCGCGGTCCGCCCAGCCGAGCGGACGCCGCAATGCCCGCGCCGTCTCGGCAATGGCCTGCCGCTGCTCGGCCGCCGCATCCGCAAGCCGTGCCTTGCGGCGGTTCAGCTCGTCAAACCGCCCCATCTTCCCATCCCTGTGTTCTTGTTTTCCAACATGTCCAACCGCGGCCTCAATGCGCTCCCGGCCCGCCAGGGCGCTATCGCTCGCTCAGTGCCTGGGCGTCCTTGTCCAGTTCCGCCACGGTGGCGGACAGGAAGCGCGGCCTGAGCTTGCCGCGGTGCTTGGCCATCAGGGCAAGCACGAAGCCGGCCAGTGCGAACAGCGCCGCGAAGCCGCCGATGGCGAGCAGCCGGTGGTCGTCCCAGAACAGCACGATGACGAAGGCCACCGCCAGCACCAGCGCGCAGCCCAGGCAGAACATGGCCGCCAGCGCCATGGCCAGCACCTGCGCCACGCGCAGGCCCTGCTCCTCGACTTCGGCCGCGACCAGGTCGAGCCGAGTGCGCGCGGCCAGCACCAGCGTGCGCCCCAGCCGGCGCAAAGAACCGAACAGACCGTCTGTGCGGCCCGCTTCCTCTCCCATGGTCGTTCTCGGCGTTGTCGGTTCGTGGTTGGCGCGCGGTCTGCTATGTCTGCGCGGACCCGCAGTCCCGCGCCACGCCTAGCGCCGGCCGATCAACAGGCCGAGGATGAGCCCCAACCCCGCCCCGATGCCCACGGCCGTCCAGGGCTGGTCGTGCACGAAGTCATCGGTCACGCGCGCCGCCTCCTTGGCCTTGTCCAGGCCGGCGTCGGAGAGTCGGCTGAGCTTGACCTTGGCCTGGTCCAGGCTGTCCTGCACCTTGAGCCTCGCGGCGGTCACCTTTTCCCCGGCTTGCGAGGCCGTGGCGCGAAGCAATTCTTCGGCGTCGTTGATGACCAGCTTCAGGTCGGCGGCAAGCTTCTCTTTGGTGACTTCGGATGAATCCATGTAGACCTCGACAGTGACTAAGAATCGATCAGAATGAACAGGAAGATGTCGCGGCCGGGCAGCCGCGGCGCGGGCGATGGCAACCGCGGCGCTGGCGTTTTTTTCTTCACGCTTCGCTCGGCCAAAGCCTAGCGGCTTTCCCCCTTTAAATCAACCGGCAGACGCCGTTTTCGGCGCGCCCGGCCGGCGCTGCCGGCGATTGCGGCGGGCGTTGGCGGAAAACAGTGACACTACCGTTAGAATCCCGTCATGAATCCGGCCTACCGCGAGGTGTTGCGCAGTCCGCGGCTGGCCGCGATCCTGCTGCTGGGCTTTTCCTCAGGCCTGCCGCTGGCGCTCACCGGGGGCACCCTGCAGGCCTGGATGACCGTGGCCGGGCTGGATGTCAAAACCATTGCCTGGTTTTCCTGGATAGGCCTGCCCTACGCGCTGAAATTCCTGTGGTCGCCCTTCATGGACCGCTTCGCGCCGCCCTGGCTGGGGCGCCGGCGCGGCTGGATGCTGCTGACCCAGGCCGCGCTCCTGCTGGGTCTCGCCGCCATGGCCGTGTCGCCTCCCGATACATCGATATGGGTCCTGGGGTGCGCCGCGCTGTGGGTGGCGTTCGCCTCGGCGTCCCAGGACATCGTCATAGACGCCTACCGCACCGACATCCTCAAGCAGGAAGAGCGCGGGATGGGCGCGGCGCTGACCGTGTTCGGCTACCGCCTCGCCATCCTGTGCTCGGGCGCGCTGGCGCTCATCCTGGCCGACCAGATCGGCTGGCAGAACACCTACTTCCTCATGGCCGGGCTGATGGCGGTGGGCATGGTCACGGCGCTCGCCGCGCCCGAGCCCGAGTCGCCGGCGCAGGTGCCGAGCACCCTGGCCGAGGCCGTGCTGCGTCCCCTGCGCGACCTGCTGGGCCGCCCCGGCGCGGTCACGCTGCTCGCCCTGGTAGTGTTGTACAAGCTGGGCGACGCGCTGGCCGAGTCGCTGGGCACCACCTTCCTGATCCGCGGCATGGGCTTTTCGCCCACCGACGTGGGCCTGGTCAACAAGGGACTGGGCCTGGGCGCCCTGCTGGTGGGCGCGCTGGCCGGGGGCGTGCTGCTGGCGCGCATGAGCCTGTACCGCGCGCTGCTCGTGTTCGGCGCGGTGCAGGCGGTGTCGACGCTGGCCTTCGCCTGGCTGGCCATGGAAGGCAAGAGCTACCCGCTGCTTTTTTTCGCCGTGGGCTTCGAGAAATTCGCCAGCGGCCTGGGCACCTCGGCCTTCATCGCCCTGCTCATGGCCCTGTGCAACCACGCCTACAGCGCCACGCAGTACGCGTTGCTGTCGGCCGTGGCGTCGCTGGGCCGCATCATGGTGGGGCCGGTGGCGGGCGATCTGGTGGCGCGGCTTGGGTGGGACGGCTTTTTCGTG
>DATNCF010000084.1:0-2798 GCA_035571675.1 Burkholderiales bacterium
TGCACGGCGGTGTTATTGGGGCCCAGCTCGAGGCCACGGCCATGCTCAACCTGTTCGCGCAGGGTTCCTCGCACGTGGCCAAGACCATCAGCTTCACCACCGAGTTCCTGCGTCCCGCACCCCTCCGGGACTTGTACGCGCGTGCCTTCGTGGTGCGCATGGGCAAGCGCGTGGCCAATGTGCGCTGCGAGGCCTGGCAGGACGACCCAAACCGCATCGTGGCCGCGGCGCACGGCAATTTCCTGTTGACCTGAATTCCCTGGTTGGCCTCATAGGGCAAACCATGCGCGCGAGGAAGGTGGCCCTTTTCCCTTTCGTCAGCGCCGGGTGGGATCCTCGCCCACCTGCACCAGCAGCTTGCCGAAGTTGCGCCCCTCCAGCAGGCCCTGGAACGCGGTCAGCGTGTTCTCGATGCCGTGCGCCATGTCTTCGCGGAAGCGCATCTGGCCCGACCTCATCCACCCCGACGCCTCGCGCCTGAACTCGGGCATGCGTTGCAGGTTGTCGCGAACGCTGAAGGCCTGGATGGAGGCCTGCTTGTACAGGATGGACTTGAGGCTGGGGCCGGCGGCGTTGGGGTCGTTGTACTCGGCCACCAGGCCGCACAGCACCACGCGGGCGCGCTTGGCCAGCAACGGGAACACGGCGCGCGTGGTGGCGCCGCCGGTGTTGTCGAAATAGGCGTTGATGCCATTGGGGCAGGCCTTGGCGAGGTCGTCGGCGAGGCTGGCGCTGCGGTGGTTCACGCAGGCGTCGAAGCCCAACTCCTTGACCACGAAGTCGCACTTGTCGGGCGAGCCGGCAATGCCCACCACGCGTGCGCCGCGGATGCGCGCGATTTGTCCGGCCACCGAGCCGACGGCGCCGGCCGCGGCCGACACCACCACGGTGTCGCCGGGCGCGGGCTTGCCGATGTCCAGCATGCCCACCCACGCGGTGAGCCCGGGCGAGCCCAGCACGCCCACGGCGGTGGAGATGGGCCCCAGCGACGCGTCGATTTTTTCGATGGCCTCGGCCTTCACCGTGGGATGCGTGTTCCAGCCGGTTTCGCCGAACACGAAGTCGCCGGGCTTGAAGCGCGCGTCGGCCGATTCCACCACTTCGCTCACGGCGCGTCCGATCACGGTGCGCCCCGGCGCGGCGGGATAGACGTAGGTGTCCACGCCGCCCATCCAGCCCCGCACATAAGGGTCGAGGGAAATGTAGATAGTGCGCAACAGCACTTCGCCCTGGCCGGGTTTGGCCGCGGGCGATTCGGCTACCGTGAAGTCGGCGGGCGACAGATTGCCCGGAGCGGGAAGACGGACGAACTGGACTTGGCGATTGATCATGTGCGTTCCGATAAAAGGTTCCTGATGCTAGCACTGTCCCAACCCGAACTTGAAGTTGGGCCGATAATGCTGCGGCACCCGGCCCTTTTACATCATGGACCTTCGCAAGCTCCGCTACTTCATCGCCGTCGCCGAGGAGGCCAGCTTCCGGCGCGCGGCCGAGCGCCTGCACGTTACCCAACCTACCCTGTCCGAGCAGGTGCAGGAGTTGGAAAAAGACATCGGCGTGGCCTTGTTTGAGCGCATGCCGCGCGGCGTGCGCCTGTCGCGGGCGGGCGAGTCGCTGTTGCGCGAGGCGAGGCGGCTGCTTGGGGAACTGGACGAGGCCGTGGAACAGGCGCGCCGCGTCGGCCGCGGCGAAACAGCGCGGCTGCGGGTGGCCTTCAGCGAGGTCAGTGCCCAGCAGCGGCTGGTGGCCGAAGCGCTGCACCGCTTTCGCCGCGCGCATGGCGAAGTGGCGCTGGAACTGACCTTGTTGAACAGCGCCGAGCAGCGCCAGGCCCTGCGCGAAGGTGAAATCGACGCCGGTTTTTTGCACGAGTCCGGTGGGCGCGAAAAGAACATCGCGACCGAGGTGCTGCAGACCGACCACTACGTGCTGGTGATTGCGCGCGACGATCCGCTGGCGCGCAAGAAGGCGATTTCGGCCGCCGACCTCGAGGGCCGCACCCTGTTGTGGGCGCATCGCAAGGTGGACGCCAGCGGCGGCGGCGGGTCCACCGAAAGCCACTTCGCGTCCATCGGCATCCCGTCCTCGCGCCTTATCCGTACCGGTGGCGACACCGCCGCCATCAGCCTGGCGTCGGTGGGCATGGGGGTGGGCCTGGTGCTGTCGTCGCAGCGCCTGGGCGACGCGAAAACCGTGGTCTACCGGGAATTGCCCGGCAAGCCCAGGCTGATGAATGCCGTGCTGGCGTGGCGCCGGGACAACGGTTCGGTGGCGCTACGGAACCTGGTCGAACTGGTGCGGGGCATGGTCCCGCCGCGAGGCAAGACCTAATCGTTCGCCATAGGCAAACCTTATCGTTCGGCGGGCGCTTTCCGATTGGACCGCCACCCGCGGCTGCGCGACAATGCTTCCATTGCAAAGGAGGCCGCATGGGCGCCATTGAAACCCCCGCTTCGCTCTCTTCGCAGTTGCGTTTCATGCCCATTCCGGGCGCGCCCTTCGGCGTGGAGGTGAACGGCATCCGCTGGGGGCGTCCCGACGCCGAGACCGTGCGCCTGCTCACCATGGCGCTGCGCCGCCACCTGCTCATCCTGTTTCGCGGCCAGCCCAGCCCGTCGGAAGACGAACTGGACGAGTTCTTTCGCGGCTTCGGCCGGCTGGTGCTGGACACCGAGGACGGCAAATTCCACTACAAGAAACACCTGGACCGCGAGGGCCCGGCCAGCGCACTGATGAAGGAGAACCGCCACAACATCCAGCGCGCCGCCGACAACACCGGCAGCACCTACTACCAGCCC
>DATNCF010000085.1:0-4756 GCA_035571675.1 Burkholderiales bacterium
GCAACCCTGCAGCAGTGGCTGACCGAAGCCTACGCGGCCCGCCACGCCTTCTCCACGGGCACGCTCACCAGTACCGTGGAGCACGGCGACATGCGCCTCGGCTACCGCAACGTCAACGCCGGCAACATCGAGGCCTACATCCAGGCGCTCGAAGCGCAGATCGCCAACCTCCAGGCCGGCTATCAGCCGCTGCGCCGGCGCGCCATCACCGTGAACGGGCCTTGCTGATGGCGGCGGTCACCAAGCTGGTCGATGCCAGCGGAAATCCGCTGCGCACCAAGGCCGAGGCCTTCGCGGCGAGCTCGTACTCCGCGCCCGAGATGCGCCGCTGGCATCCGCGCCCCGGCAGCGCCGACGCCGACCTGATCCCGGAGCAGGGGCGCATTGTCTCGCGCTCGCGCGACTTGGCGCGCAACCACGGCATTGCCGACGGCGCGCGCCAGACGCACCTCGACAACGTCGTCGGCTGCGGCCTGCGGCTCAAGGCCAAGCCCAACTGGCAGGTACTCAAGCGCCAGCGCGACTGGGCCGATGAATGGGCACAGGGCGTCGAGGCGCGCTGGCAGGGCTATTGGGGCACCACGCAGCCCGACGCTGCCGATTGCCTCAACGGTGACGGCCTTACGGCCCAGGTGTTCAACAGCGCGTGGATGAACGGCGAGTTCATTTCGCTGCCGCTGTGGATGCCCGGGCGCCTCACGCAGCAGGGTATGGCCCAATACGCCACCTGCCACAACATCGTGGAGCCCGACCGCCTGTCCAACCCCTACGGCGCCCCGAACACGCCCACGCTCCGCGGCGGCGTTGAGATCGACGCCTACGGCAAGCCCCTGGCCTATAACTTCCGCACCACCCACCCTGGGGATGTGTATTTCGCCGGCGCCATGTACGTGAACGACGCCGCCTACGGCCGCTGGGAACGCGTGCCCGCAATGACGCCCTGGGGGCGGCGCCGCGTCATCCACGGGTATGACCGCGAGCTGCGTCCTGGCCAGTCGCGCGGTATCCCGGCTCTCGCCTCGGTCATGAAGCCCTTCAAGACCCTGGGCGACTTCACCCAGGCCGAGCTCAACGCGGCCATTGCCAACGCCCTGGTGGCCATCGTCCTGGAGAGCAATCTCTCCCAGGAAGCCATCGTCGAGCTGTTCAGCAGCAATCCGGATGCGCTCAAGGCCTACCAGGACGGCCTGTCGCAGCGCAACCGCTCCGCCATCGACCACATGGGCGCGCAGATCATCCCCGTGCCGCTGGGCGACAAGGTGAGCAGCTTCTCGCCGGGCCGCCCGAGCAGCAACTACGACCCCTTCGTCACCTCGTTCCTGCGCTGGATCTCCGTGGGCCTGCACCTGCCTTACGAGCTGCTGATGAAGGACTTCAGCAAGACCAACTACTCCAGCGCGCGCGCCGCGCTCCTGGAGGCCTGGCGCTTCTTCAACCGGCGGCGCAAATGGCTGTCCGAGTACTGGATGCAGCCGGCCTACGAGTTGTGGCTCGAAGAGGAGATCAACGCCGGCGAGATCGAGGACCCGGGCTTCTACACGCAGCGCGCCGCGGTCTGCCGCGCCACCTGGGTGGGCGACGGCCGCGGCTGGGTCGACCCCCTGAAGGAAGTAGAGGCCGCGGCGCTCCGCGTCGCGCAGGGTTTCTCCACGCTCGAGGCCGAGTGCGCGGAGCAGGGGAGGGACTGGCGCGACGTGGTGGAGCAGAAGGCCCGCGAGCTGAAGTACATCAAGGATCTCGAGGCGCAGTACGGCATCTCGTTCTCCGCGCCGGCGCCCGCCGTGCTGTCGCCCGCGAAGGCCAAGGAAACCAACGCCGAAGGGGAAGCGACCGCCGGCGATCAGCCCAGCGGAACGACGGCGGGCCCCGGCGGCGTGCGCATCAATGAATACGGCCACGAAGTCGACCCGGCCTACACCTAAGAGGACCCGACCATGAAACCTGTGCAACGACTGGCCGCCGCAACCCTGCTGCTCCTCGCCCTGGCGCTTCCTCTCCGCGGGCAGGCCGCGCCGAACAGCCTCTCGCTCCCTTTCGACGCTACGGGTCAGCAGCCGGCCTACCTGCGGCCGCCTGCGGCCTGGACCGACAACCTGCACCTGTCTTCGAACACCAACAAGACCTACACCATCCCCGCCGGCGCGCGCTACTTGATCTTCGGCGGCGGCTGCAGCGTGTTTTACGTCAAGCGCAACGGCGCGGCCTCGATACCTTCCGGCGACGTGACCGATGGCACCGCCAGCACGGGCAACCCGCCCGGCTATTACGTGCAGGGGGTGACGACCCTGGGCGTGATCAGCGCCGCCAATTGCGACCTTTCCGTCGACGTGTACAACTAAGGCCAGCGCCCAATGAAACTGATCACGAAGGGTGGCGCTTTCCTTGCGGCGCTGCTGTTTTCCATGGCTGCGCTGGGCCAATGGGGCAACCTGTACCTACTTACTCCGCCGAGCAGCGGTGGCGGCAGCAGCGGGACCATCTCCCCCGCCACCCCTGGCCAGGCTGCCCAATACATCGGCGCAACCACAGTCGGCGGCGTTGACCAGCCCTGTATTACCGGCACCCCGGCCGCGACGCAGATTATTGCCGTCACTGGCGTGGGAGTGAGCCCGTGCAGCATGAACGGCACGCTGACCGCGCTGGGCTCCAACGTGCTCACGGCGCTCGGCATCAACGTCGGCTCGGCCGGCGCCTTTGTCACCAACGGTGGCGCGCTTGGCACGCCCTCCAGCGGCACGCTGACCAACGCCACCGGCTTGCCGATCTCGACCGGCGTCTCAGGTTTGGGCACCGGCATTGCCACCGCGCTCGCGGCGAACGCAGGCTCCGTCGGGGCGCCGGTGGTAGATGGCACGCCGCCGAGTGTCGGCACGCTCATTACCTTTACCAGCGGAACCTCGCGCACGCTGTCCAAGCCGGCCGAGATCATCATCTGCACCAGCACCTGCACGGTCACGCCGCCTGGCACCGCCACCGCCGGCCAACAGTTCTGCGTGCAGAACGACGACAACGTCAGCACCGTCATCACCCTGGCGGCCGTCTCCGGCGTGCAGTACGAGGCCACGGCACGCACCTCATACGGCACCGCCAACCACACCATGACCTCGGGCGGTGCCGTGAAGGACCAGATGTGCATGGTGGCCGTCAGCGGCACCAAGTGGAACGTGTTCTCCTCGGTTGGCACCTGGACCAACAACTGATGAAGCGCCTTTCCCACCTGCTGTTCGCGCTGTTGCTGGCCTGGGCGCTTTCCGCCCCGGCGCAGATCCTGCCCGGCATCCTGGCCGCGCCGGCCGCAGTTGTCAGCGTCGGCACGGTATCGCTCAACAACAATAATTCGGGCAGCATACTTTATGCCGCCAGCAACACGGTGTCCGGGGCGCAGAGTGTCACGGCGGGCGGCACGCACACGGTGGCGTTCGCCTATGTGAAAGTCCGCTACCTGTCCGGAACGCCAACCATCACCAGCGTCACCTACAACGGCGCCTCGATGACGCTCGGGTGTCAGACCCTTGATGCCACGAATCACTACCGCACCGCGGTTTATTACCTCGTGGCTCCGGCCACTGGGTCAAACACGCTGGCGGCGACCGGGGACGCCAACGTAACCAACATCTATGCCAGCCTGGCCTCGTACAACGGCGTGGATCAGACCACGCCGATTCGCGCCTGCGCCACGCCATTCACGGGCACTTCCAGCTCGACGAACAGCATTACGGTGGCCAGCGACGCCAACGACCTGACCTCGACGCTGGCCAGTGACGGCAATAACACCATAACCAGCACCAACCAGACTTCGGACGGCATTACCAACACCGGCTGCTGCGACCTCGGCCTGGACCATGCCACCACGGCAGCGGCCAGCGTCACGCACACCTGGACATGGGCCACGGGAGTGGGAACGGCCGCCATTATCGGCTGGAGCATCAAGCATGATTAGGACGCTCGTTCTCTGGCTGCTCACGGCCTCGGCGGCGTGCGGCGCCGGCTTCCCGATCAAGTTCACCTCCAGCCCCATCAACGTCTCCGTGGCGCAGAGCCGCATAGCCGATGGCGTTCATGACGTCTGCCGTCCACCCTGCGCCGTTTTTTTCGACGCCTCGGCCACCACGGCGCCGAGCGTCACCTCGCTCCCTTTCCACGAGATTCAATATTCTTGGACCTTCGGCGATGCTGTGGCGGGTGCCGCGGGCAGTTGTGGCACGGCGGTTACGGCGGGGCAGGGTTACTGGTCCTGCGGCGGTAACGCCGGGGCGAACAGTAAGAACGCAGCCACCGGCCCGGTGGCCGGACACGTATTCGAATCGGCCGGCAGCTACACCGTCACGGCCACGATCTACGACGGTACTCACACCGTCACCCAGTCCATTCCGGTGTTGGTCACCGCGTGGCCGGCTGACACCACCACCGTGTGCGTGGCTAACGGCAGCGCGCCTGTGGCCGGCTCGGACGGCTGCCCGACCGGCGCGGCAGTGCATGGCTCGGTCACCACCTGGGCGGGCGCCCTGGCCTACGCCGTGCAGAACGCCCGTGTGCTGCTCAAGCACGACGACACCTTCACCGTGGGCACGACGCAGACCATCACCGCCGCCGGGCCCGGCATGGTGGGCATGTACGGCAGCGGCGCCAAGCCCGTCATCCAGGCCACGGCCGACAGCATCAAGATGCTGCAGTTCGGCACGGCCGGCGCCGCCAACATCGCCGATTGGCGCGTGGTGGACCTGGACTTCGAGGGCAATACCCACACCGGCGTGGA
>DATNCF010000086.1:0-2069 GCA_035571675.1 Burkholderiales bacterium
ATGGACGCCGAGGGCATCGATGCCTCGGTGGTGTTCCACGGCCGCTCCATGGCGCTGTTCTCCATGGAGGACAAGGACCTCATGGTGCGCTGCTTCGACGTGTACAACGAATGGGTCGGGGAGTGGTCGCGGAACAGCAACGGCCGCCTGGTGGGCGTGGGCATCCTGCCCACGGTGCACGACGTGGCTCAGACCCGCGATTACATCGCCAAGCTCAAGGCCTGGGGCATCAGGGCCATGCAGATTCCCACCGCGCCGCGCGGCATTTACTACAACGGCTCGAAAATGGAGCCGCTGTGGGACGCCATCGAGGAGAGCGGCATCCCGTTGTCGTTCCACGTCAGTGGTCCGCTGGAGTTCCGCGGCGCCGGGTCGCTCGGCGCCAACATCACGCGCGGCCTGCAGCCCTTCCGTCCGCTGTGGGCGCTGCTCACCTTCTCGGGCGTGCTGGAGCGCCATCCAGAGATGAAGGTGGTGTTCACCGAGGGCGGCGCGAGCTGGGCGGCCTCGGCCATCCACGACGCCGACAACGTGTACCGCAAGTTCTCCACCGAAATGCGGCCGCGTCTCGCTCATCCGCCGAGCTACTACTGGCACCGCCAGTGCCACGCCACGTTCATGGACGATCCCATCGCCATCGAACTCATCGACCGCATCGGCGAAGACAACATCATGTGGTCGGTGGACTACCCGCATCCCGAAAGCGTCCTGGGCGAGGCCGCCGCCGAGCAGCAGTCCATCATCGACAGGCTGGGCCCCGAGCGAGCGCGCAAGGTGCTGGGCGGCAACGCCATCCGGGTCTGGGATCTGTAGCGCGCCTAAAGTAAACCTGGCAAACCTGGTGGCATAAGTGGGTGTGATGCTCAAGAAGGCCTGAGTCTGTCCCTCGATCAGGCAGACCTCCTCGCCGTGCCCCAGTAGTTGAACATCACCGGGCGCGGCCCGCCGGGGATGTAGCGCGACTGCATGTCCGTCGAGCGCAGCCCCGCCTCTTCGAGCAGGGCGGGCACGTTCCGGTTCAGGTGGCAGCCGCCGGCGATTTTCGACCATAGGGGCGTGAGCCTGTCCTGCCAGCGCCGCACCGATGCATCCGGCGCGAGGCCGTGCTCGCAGAAGATGAGAGGCGCTCCCGGTTTGAGCACGCGTGCCATTTCCTTCAGGGCGGGGACGGGATCGGGAATGCTGCACAGGGTGTAGGTCATGAGCACGCAGTCGAAACTGGCGTCGTCGAAGGGGATGCGCTCGGCGGGCAGGCCGACCAGTTCGATCTCAAGGCCGGCTTCGCGCATGCGCTTGCGCGCCAGCGTGTGCATGTCCAGCGCCGGGTCCAGGCCGACGATCCGGCTGATTTTCGCCTTGTCGTAGTGCGGCAGGTTCAGTCCGGTCCCGATGCCGATCTCCAGCACTCGGCCCTGCGCGAGCGGCACCACCTTCTGCCGCTGCTTGCGCACCGGCTTTACGCCGCAGGCGAGGTCGATCAAATACGGCAGCAGATGCCGTTCGTACCAGTTCGGTCCCCGGGAAGCCATCTCGTTCCCCCCTCTAAAATGCGGCCCCCTTGTTCGGTCTGGTCTGGTTGGGCCGACCTTCGAGCAGGCCTTTCAGGTTGGTACTGAATATTTTCCGCCTCGTCGGGTTTGAAGTTGCGGAACTCGTCCAGGTAGGCCAGCGGCTCGGCCACGGGACCATTTCTGGGAGCACAATTCACTGACCGAAACGCGCGGGTGCATGGGCGCACGCTACCATGAATTGGCTCGGGCGGAGGTGATACCGCCGGGTACCGGAAGCCGACCATCGCTATGGTAAGGTGAGCGCGGCATTCGAAAGGAGGTCGGATGGAAGTGCTCAACGCGCCCCGCAGGTGCGCTGAACGGGTTGATCGCTCGGAGCGACGCCTGTGACGTCGCCTGTCATCGACGCGGGCGACGATCTGCCGTTGACCATTCCGGCCATGTTGCGCAGGCAGGTGGCCCGCTACGGCAAAGACACCCTGCTGGTCTGCGACGACGCGCGCCTCACCTATGCCGAGGCCGAAGCGCGCTCGCGCGTTCTGGCCAAGGCCCTCATCG
>DATNCF010000087.1:0-2197 GCA_035571675.1 Burkholderiales bacterium
CGCGCACTATGCAGAAGGATCTCGACATCGTGCGGCTGCGGTTGCTGGAATGCCGCGAGCCGGAGCGCTACGACATCTGGTTTCATTCCCTTTACCAGACCGCGGTCAGCGTGAACCCGTTGTTGTCAGTCGATGAAGGGCGCACGCTGTGGGGACGCATCATGCATTCGAGCTGCATCGCGCGCTTGCCCGAGGAACAACTGAGATGGATTGCGCTGTTTGCCGCCGTCGCGATACACGACGCGCCCAGGATGGCGGGTTTGGCCGAAGAGTTGCTTCCGCGGCAAAGCGACTTGCCGTCCGGGCATCGCCAGTACCTGATCGCGGCGGGGATGACAGGCTATCTGGCACAAGGCGACATCACAGGTGCAGCGGGTCTATGGAATCATTACCCCGATGACGTACGCAATACTACCGATCTCGGGTTAAGGTTGCTCTACGCGCACGCTTTTCCCGGCGCCGTTACACGATAAATATTCACGAGGCGCTGCGCTCCGCGCAGCGGGCTTTGCCCCGGCGCGCCGAAGGTAGTATCCGTGTTCACGACTCGCAAAGGAGGAGGATCATGAGCGGGCAATTCAAAGACGAGGTCGCCATCATCACCGGCGGCGGCTCGGGTATCGGACGGGCCACTGCTCTTGCCTTCGGGCGTGAAGGCGCCCACGTCGCCGTGGCCGACATCGCCGGCGACAAGGCCGAGGCGGTCGCGGCCGAGGTCGTCAAGGCCGGCGGCAGCGCGCTGCCCGTCACCGTGGACGTGGGCGACTCGGCCTCGGTGAGGGCCATGATCGACGCGGCGGTGGCGCGCTTCGGGCGCCTGGACATCCTGTTCAACAACGCCGGCATTTCGGGCTTCACCGGCAAGACCCTCACCGAGGTGGACGAGGAAGTGTTCGACGCCGTGATGCGCGTCAACGTCAAGGGCGTGTGGCTGGGGATGAAGTACGGCATCCCGGCCATGCTCAAGAACGGCGGCGGCTGCATCGTCAACACCGCCTCCACCCTCGGGTGGATCGGCCAGAAGCTCTCCACCACCTACGCCGGCTCCAAGCACGCCGTGATCGGCCTCACCAAGTCGACCTCCATCGAATACGGCCTCAAAGGCATCCGCGTCAACGCCGTGTGCCCCGGCGGCATCGAGACGCCCATCACCGAGAAATTCAAGAACACCTTCACGCCCGAAGAATGGCGCAAGCGCAACGAGGCGGCATTTCCGTCGACCGGGCGCTACGGTAAGCCCGAGGAGATCGCCGGGGTGGTGCTGTTTCTGTGTTCGGACGCCGCGTCGAACGTGCACGGCGTTGCGCTGCTGGCGGACGGCGGGTACGTCGCCCAATAGTTTCTGCGCCGGACCAGGTGCCGGCGCTATGAACTCTTGGCCGCGAGTTCCGGTATCAGCTTGATACCGGCCACGCCCGAATGCTTGCGCGGCTCCAGCGTGGCCGTGGATTCGATATCACTAATGACCGGCGACAGGTCATCCCCGTCGAAATCCACCCGCGGCCCCTCAGCCATTACATCTCTCCTGTACCTTCCCCCGCCCGCGAAGAAAATCATGGCGTTCTGGGTGCATTGCTCCGAGCACAGCCAACCCACCATGGGCGCGACCTTGTCCGGCCCCATCCTGTCCCGAAGCGGCGCGGGCACGATCTTCTCCACCTTGTCGCTGGTGACGGCGAAGGGCGAGATGGCGTTGAAGCGCAGGTTGGCGCCGGCGTTTTCCAGCGCCAGGCAGCGCATCAGTCCCAGCACCGCGGTCTTGGTGGCCGCGTAGGAGGTCATGCCGATCTGGCCGAACAGGCCGGCGGTGGAGGTGGTGAACACAACCCGGCCGTAGCCGGCGGCTTTCATGCGCGGCAGCGCGGCGTGCACAAGGTAGGCCGCGCCCCAGTAGTTGATGTCCATGTTCTGGCGGTGCATGTCCAGCGACATTTCCTCGAAGGGCGTGCGGTCCTGCGATACCGCGGCGTTGTTGATGAGGATGTCCAGGCGGCCGAAGCGCTCGTAGGCCCCATCCACTATCGCCCTGGCGCCCTCCGCGCTTTCCACCGCATGGCCGTCGGCAACGGCGTTGCCGCCCGCCGCGCGGATGGCCGCCGCCACGGCCTCGGCCGCCGGGGGCCGGTCCGCGTGCACGCGGTTGTTCACGATCACCGTGGCGCCGCGGGCGCCCAGGAACTCCGCGTAGGCGCGGCCG
>DATNCF010000088.1:0-7461 GCA_035571675.1 Burkholderiales bacterium
GCGGCCTGCAGGCGGCGCTTCACGGCGCCGCCCCGAACAGCCCCTGGGCGACGAACTGCACCGGGTGGGTGGGCTCGTCCGCCTGGATGCGGTGGCTCACCAGGTGCACGTCGGTGAAGGCCTTGCTCTCGCCCAGGCGGCGCAGGTAGTCGATCATGGCCTGGGTATCCTTGGCCTCGGCGGTGACGCGCAGCACCCGCTGCTGCACGTCTGGCTGCAACTGCAACATGGCGACGTCGCCGCCCGAGGCGCGCTCCAGCGCATCCACCATCTGGGCCCAAGGCAGGGTGAGCTGGCGCACCACCAGGCCGAGCTGCCGCTCCTCGCTTTCCAGGCGCGCGGTGTTTTCCTGCCGCGGCGGCCGTGCGGCCCCCTGCAATCCCAGGCTGGCCTGAAGGAAGGCCAGCTTGCCCTGCACATCGCGGTAATGCCATGCCAGCGCAACCGCCGTGACCAGGGCCACGGCCAGCACCGCCAACCCGGGCCAGGGCAGGCGCCGCGGAGCGGATACATAGTCGAGTTCAAGGGGAAGCGGCGTCATGGCGAAGATGTTGCGGATGGCCCGGGTCACAGGGCGCACAGCGCCATGGCCAGCGGCTGGTCTTCGAGCGGTGAGTAGCCCGAGGGAGCGCGCAAAATGAGGCTCTGAAACTGCCATGGCCCCACCTGGGATTCATCGATTTCGGCGCGGTGGGGCGCATGCACCAGCACGTCCGTCCCCGCGCCGCCGGGAACGCGATGGCGCTCCCGGTCCAGCAGTTCGGCCCATTGCTCAGGGCCGTCAAAATCGCCGCGCGCGTTGTGGACGGCGTTCCAGCGGCCGGCGCTCATGTGCGCCAGACAGGCGCGTTGCGGCTCGGCGAGCAGCAGCCAGACCGGCTCGCGGCCGGCCATGCGGCGCCAGTGGTTGAAAGCCGCCATCAGGTATGGCTGCACCGAGGCCAGGCGCGGCTTGGCCTTGGACGGAAAACAGCCGGCGAGTCCCTGCAGCAGGCCCAGGTCGATGGCGCTCGCCACGCGCGCCGCGTCATTTTCCGCTCCGGACAGGCGCACTTCCCAGCCCTGGCTGCGCTCGCCGTGGATGCGGCCAAAGCAGTAGCGGGCGTAGGCCAGGTCTTCGGCGCCGCCGCGCAGGCCTTCGGCCGGCGGCACCAGCGCATAGCGCACGAAATGGTTGGACAACACCACGGTGACCCGCGCCGCCCGGCCGGCGATGTCCGCGGCCAAGGCCGACAATGCCGCGACGCCGGCATGCCATGGTCCGTGACCGCCCTCCGAGGCCGGCTGCGGCTGCAGCGCCAGCACGCCCTTGTCGGCCAGGCGGGCGCCCGCGCCCAGGGCGCCGGTCATGCGGGCGTAGGCCAGCTCGAAGGGCGTAAGCGCTATGAGAATGCGCTCAGGCGACAAAAGTGACACGGTTGATTTCCTCGAGCGTCGTCTGGCCGTTGCGCACGGCGTCGAGCGCCGCCTCGCGCAGGAAGCGCGTGCCGTTCCGCCGCGCCGCCTCCTTGAGCTGGCGCAGCGGCGCGCGCGCGGTGATGAGCTCGCGCAGCTCGTCGTTGAGTATGAGCAGCTCGGCCACGGCCTTGCGGCCGCGGTAGCCCAAGCCGCGGCATTCGCGGCAGCCGCGCCCGGCGCGAAAGCGTATGCCGCGCACTTCCTCGGGTGTCAGGCCCGAGGCTTCCAGCAGGTCGGGCCCGGGCTGGTGCTCGGTGCTGCAATGCGGGCAGATGAGGCGCACCAGCCGCTGCGCCAGTATGGCGTTCAGCGCCGACACGAAGCTGTACACGTCCACGTTCATGTGCAGGAAACGGCCCAGCACGTCGAAGGCATTGTTGGCGTGCACCGTCGTGAACACCAGGTGGCCGGTGAGCGCGGACTGCACCGCGATGCCGGCGGTCTCGGGGTCGCGTATCTCGCCCACCATGATCTTGTCAGGGTCGTGGCGCAGGATGGAGCGCAGGCCGCGCGCGAAGCCGAGGCCCTTCTTCTCGTTGACGGGAATCTGCAGCACGCCGGCGAGCTGGTATTCCACCGGGTCTTCGATGGTGACGATCTTGTCCTGGCCGGTGTTGATCTCGCTGATGGCCGCATACAGCGTGGTGGTCTTGCCGCTGCCCGTGGGCCCGGTCACCAGCAGCATGCCGTAGGGCTCGCGCGACAGGCGGCGCAGGCTGCGCATGTCCGCCGGCTCGAAACCCAGGCTGTCCAGGCTGAGTTTCTGATGCGTGCTTTCATACAGCGACTGCTTGTCCAGGATGCGCAACACCGCGTCCTCGCCGTGGATGCTGGGCATGATGGACACCCGGAAGTCGACGGCGCGGCCGCGCTCCAGCGCCTTGAAGCGCCCGTCCTGCGGGACGCGGCGCTCGGTGATGTCGAGCTCGGCCAGCACCTTGACGCGCGAAATGGCCTGCTCGGCCTGGCGCGGGTCCTGGATGAATTTGATCTGCGTGAGGATGCCGTCGACGCGGAACTTGATGGCGAGGCCCGCCGCCACCGTCTCGAGGTGGATGTCGCTCGCGCCGAGCAGGATGGCGTCGCGCAGCGTGGAGCGCACCAGCCGCACCACTTCGCTGGATTCCTCGCTGATGGCCCGGATGGAAAGGTCTTCGACGCTGCCGGCTTCTTCGCCGCTGACGGCGCTGTCGGCCTGCACGCTGTCCAGCGCGCGCAGCGTCTCCTCGTGGCTGGCCATGAGGGCGACCAGGTCGCCGTGATGCACCAGGCACCAGGAAAAGGGCGGCCCGATGCGGTCTTCGGCCCAGGCCGACTGTTCCGCGGAAAACGGGTCATCGGTGGCCAGCCACAGGTGACCCGAACCCCCACCGCCCTCGGTGGCCGCTCCGCGCAACAGCATGCAGCCGTGCTGCGAGCACTCGTGGAAGGGCAGCAGGTCGAAGGCGGCGACGGCCGCGTGCAGGTCTTCCACGCGCAGCACCGGCAGGTGCAGCGTCGCGCCCAGGCGCGTCATGAAGGTGTCGGGATCGAGCCCGAGATTTTCCTCCAATACGTCCACCACCCGCCGCCGGTCCTCGGCGGCGGCTTCGCGCGCGGCGTCGATTTCCTCCGCCCCGATGGGCTGGATGGGAATGTCCGCCAGGTGCCCGTGCACCACGTCATCGATGCGATTCATTGCAGGCTGCCCGCCAGTTCGAAGACCGGCATGTACATGAGGATGACTATGCCGCCGATCACCAGGCCGATGGCGGCCATGAGCAGGGGCTCGAACAGCCGGGTGAACCAGTCCACCCAGCGCGAAATCTCGTCGTCGTGGAATCCGGCGATGCGGTCCATCATTTCGCCCATGTTTCCGCCTTGCTCTCCCACGGCGAGCATGCGCAGCGCCACTGCGGTGGTGAGGCCTGCGGCTTCCATGCTTTGTGAGACGGGCCGGCCTTCGCTGATGGCGCGGCTGGCGGCGGCAAGGCGCGCGCGCAGCACCGGATGCAGAAGGCTTTCGCCCATGGCGAGTGCCGCGAGCAGCGGCACCCCGCCGCGCAGCAGCATGCCGATGGTGCGGTAAAAGCGCGCCAGTTGATACAGCTTCAGGCGCTCGCCGATGGAGGGCAGCCGCCACAGCGCGTCGCCCAGGGCGGCGCGCACCGCTGGGCGGGTGAGGGCATAGAGCAGCCCGGCGGCCACGGCGGCCAGCACGACCACCGCCAGCAAGGCATGGCCTTCCACGGCCTGGCCCCAGGTCAAGAGCAGGCGCGAGAACAGCGGCAGGTCCATGTTGCGATCTTCGTAGACACGGCTGAAGCGCGGCACCACGTACAGCAGCAGGAACAGGGACACCAACCCTCCGGCGCCGAGCAGCAGCAGCGGATAGATGGAGGCGTTGATGAGGCGTTTCTTAACCGAGTCGATCTGGTTCTGATAGGCCACATAACGCGACAACGCCGGCGCGAGGTCTCCGGTGCGTTCGCTTGCCCGCGCCGTGGCCACGTACAGCGCGGGGAAGGCGAGCGGGAACTGCTCCAGGGCCGAGGAGAACGAATGCCCCTCGCGCATCACGGCCACGATGCGCGACAGCAGGGTGCGGAATTCGCGCCGGCGCTCGCGCTCGGCCAGGGTCTGCACGGCCTCCACCAGCGGCAGGCCGGCTTCCAGCAGCACCAGCAGTTCCTGGCTGAACAGCACCAGCGGAAAGCGCTCGCGCCGCAAGCCGATGCCGGCGCCCAGCGCGGCGGGAAAGCCGCCGCGTTCGCGCACCGCGAGCACGGCGTAGCCATGGCCCTGCGCCTGCTGCACCACGCTGGCTTCGTCCAGGCCCTGGTAGTCGAGCGACTCGACGCGCCCTTCAGGGCTGACTGCCTTGAGTTCGAAACGCATATCGGGGACTCAACCCAGTCAGTGGTTGGAAAGGTCGGCGTTTTCGCCGCTGCCTCCCGGCTGCCCGTCTTTCCCGAGAGAAATGATGTCGTAGTCGCCGCGCTCCCCCGGCAGCTTGTACACATAAGGCTTGCCCCAGGGGTCCAGGGGAACGCCCTTGGCGAGATAGGGGCCGTTCCATTTGGGCTCGTTGGCGGGCTGGGTGACGAGGGCGTTCAACCCGGCATCGGTGGGAGGGTAGTGTCCGGTGTCCAGGCGATATTGCTGTACGGACTTGTCCAGGGCGTCGATCTGCGCCTTGGCCGTGGTGACTTCGGACTTTCCTATCTGGCCGAAGTAGCGCGGCGCGACGTAGCCCACCAGCAGGGCGATGATGGCCACCACGACCAGCAGTTCCAGCAGCGTGAAGCCCGCGCTCGAATGGCGTGCTCGCGGTGAAGTGGGGATGAACATGGCCGGGTAATGAATGCGGATTTTCCTGGGCAAGGGGCGGTCGTACTGTTATTGGCCGAAAGCTCCACAACCCGCATGGGCATCCTGCGGAAAGGCCGGATGCAACGGTATGAACACGACCGGCGCGACCGCCCGGAGGGGCGAAGTCGCGGCACATCCCTGGCGGACGCATTCACTGGGGAACTCGAGCGGCTGGTCTTGCCGGCCGCGGACGCCGCTGGCGCCCGGTTCCATGCCCGGGGGTGCCGTGCCGTGGAGCTTGGCGGTTATCTGCATGGAAAGCAGCGTACGCACTATAGAGGGCCGTCCGCGAACCACGCCATAGTCCGCCTGGACCACGTGAGATGACAGGACCTCGTAAGACGGGTAAGCCAACATGGCTTACCCGCTGTGCATCAAGGGAGCAACCCTCACGCCTGTCTGGAATAGTCCATGAAATACGCCATTACCGTCGAGCCCGATTTCCTGCGCGCGGAACTGCTGGAACATGACACCGTCGCCGAGGCGCGCGCCTTCATGCACGCCGTGTTCTGGGCCACCGTTCAGCATCTGCGGTCCAACGTGCTGGTGATCGTAAGCTCGACCACACCGCTGTTTTCGGACCGCTCGCCGGGCGGGGAAGACCTTTTCCCCTACATCAAGCGCATCGCCTGGTATCGCACCAACCGCATCGCGCTGGTGCTGCCCGAAGCGCGGGAGGCCGGGCAACTGAGCGGCCAGGAGGTCGAGTCGCGCGGGCGACAGCGCAGGATCAACTTGCGGACTTTCGGCGACGAGCCTTCCGCGCTGCAATGGTTCCGCGACCGGCGCAACCAGGACCGCAGGCAGGCGGAGGTTCGCCTCAATGCCAGGCAGGCGTCCGAGCGCCACGCCGAGCATGCGCGCCAGATCCCGGATCGGCGCCATGCCCTGGACCGCCGGCACGAGCCGCGCGACCCGGGGCGGCCGTCGCCGGCGCTGTCTCGGCTTTGATCGTATCGAGGCCGGTTCGCGCACGCCCAGCCGGCGCGTACTGCGTGCGCAGCCGGCGTAGTGCTGGGCAGCCGGCGCGTACTGAATGGGGCAGTCCGGGCGCGCCACGCTGCCCGCTCGCGCGGGTAACATAGGCGCTTTGCAGCGAGCCGTCCGCCGCCGCCGCATGGGCGTGCCGTAGACGCGCCATTGACGTGGTGTCATAGTATTTGGTCGCGACGGAGGCTCACCGAAGAGGTCAAATGTTCCTGCAACCCCGCACAACCGTCCTGATCCTGATTTTCACGGCCTTGCTTGGTTGGGTGATCTACGATCAGACCCAGGCTCCCAAGCCCGAGGTCGCCGCGCGTGCCCCCGCGGCGCCGGCTCAGCCTCGCGGCATCGCCGGCGCCGCCCGTCCGGCCACGCTGGCGCAAATGCCACAGCGCTCGCCGCTGGGGGACATGGCCGGCGATCCGTTCACGGCGCGTTCCTGGCAGCCCCAGCAGCCGCGCGCGCAAGGCGCCCCCATGGGGATCATGGGGAGCTCGGCGGCGGCCAAGCAGGCGGCTCCGGTCACCCCGTCGCTGCCCTTTCGCTTTGCGGGCAGGCTGTATCAAAACGGCGGAATTCAGACTTACCTCGCGCGCGGGGATGACGTGTTCCCCGTCAATGTCGGCGATGCGTTGCAGGGGGGCTATCGCGTGGAGTCCATAGGCGATGAAAAAGTCACGCTGGTCTACCTGCCCACCCAAGCCCGCCAGGCCGTGGAAATGGAGCCCCCCCTGGAGGCCGCCGAGGGGGGGCGCCAGAACATGAACCGCACGGCCGCGATGGGATTGCCCGGGGAGCAGGCAAGATGAGCGAGGCCGTGAATCCGGCCGTGGCTCATTCGGACGCGGAAGCTCCCGCGCAGGTGCGGCCGGCCATCCTGATCGTCGAGGACGAGCCGCGCAATCGCATGGCGCTCAAGGAATTGCTGGACGGCCCGGAATGCGAGGTGGTGGCGGCCGAATCGGGCGTGGAGGCGCTGCGGCAACTCCTCAAGCGCGATTTCGCGGCCATCCTGCTCGACGTGCGCATGCCCGGCATGGACGGGTTCGAAACCGCGAAACTCATTCGCGAGCGCGAGCGCTCGAGGCACATTCCCATCATCTTCCTCACCGGCGCCACCGAGGACGTGCACGCCATGTTCCGCGGCTACGAGCTGGGCGCCGTCGACTACATCACCAAGCCGCCGATTCCTCAGGTCCTCAAGTCCAAGATGGCGGTGTTCATCGAGCTGTCCCGCAAGACCGCGGTGCTGCGCCAGGAAATTGCCGAGCGCAAGCGGGCCGAGGAGCGCCTGCGCGCCTCGGAGGAGAACCTGCGCGCGCTGGCCGCGCGCCTGCTGGTGGTGCGCGAGGAGGAGTGGCAGCGCATTTCGCGCGAGATTCACGACGAACTGGGGCAACTGCTCACCGGCCTCAAGATCGAGGTGAATTCCATCGTGGCCCGCCTGCCCCCTGACCAGCCGGACCTCGCGGCGCGCTCCGAGGCGGCGTTCAAGCTCATCGACGAGACGGTGCAGGCCATGCGCAGGATCGCGCAGGGGCTGCGGCCCGAAGCGCTCGATCATCTCGGCCTGGTGGCCGGCATGGAGTATCACGTGCGCGAATTCCGCCGGCGCAGCGGCATCCGCTGCGAACTGAGCCTGCCGCATGAAATGCCGACGCTCGATCC
>DATNCF010000089.1:0-8474 GCA_035571675.1 Burkholderiales bacterium
ATTTTTCTTTGGCCACCGCGAAATTGGCGTCGCGCTTGTCCGAAGCCGCCTTGTTGCGCGCATCGGCGCTTTTCCCGTCCGCCTTGCTGTTTGCCTTGGCGCTGGTTTCGGCGGCTTCGCCGTCGGCGTCAGCGGATTTCAGATACGCTTTGGCGTCGGCCTTCGCGGCGACCGCGCCAGCTTCGGCTTCCTTGACGCAGACATCCTTGACATTGCCGGCCTTGTCATCGCATTTCTGCCGGGCTACCGAGTAATCGGCCTCCGCGCGGGCGACGCGCGCCTTGTAATCGGTGTCCCTGGAGGGCCTGTACGTCGCATCCAGTTCCGCAGTGGCGATTTTCTCCCTGGCGCTGGCCTCGGCCCCGCAAATGTCCTTGGCATTGCCGGAAAGACTCGCGCACGATGCCCTGGCGGCCTTGTGCTGGGCGGCAATGCCGTCCTTGGTGGACTTGAATTGTTCTTTGGTCATGGGCTGCGCCATCGCGCCTGCGCTGAAGGCGAGGCCGATGGCCACGGCCACCGTGCCGATCGTGAATTTGTTCATGTTATTTCCTTGAGCCGCTGGATGCGGCACGGTGCAAGCGGCGCTTGCCCGCGTCCCTCCAAGCGCCAGGCTACTATGCGTGCCTGTGGCCGTCCGTTTGCCAGCGCACGTTGCGCGGTGAAAAGGAGTCCACGCCGGCCGGCCCCGATCGCAACGCAGTAGACAGGGTCGCCTGCTCCCCGCCCTGCCCAGAGACAGGCCGGTGGCCCATCGGGAGAGTCAGGCCTGCTGCCCTATTTCGGCCAACGCCCGGCCGATTCTTTCCAGACCTTCGTCAAGCTGCGCGCGCCGGATCACCAGCGGCGGGGCGAAACGCAGCACCGTGCCGTGCGTGTCCTTGGTGAGCACGCCGTGTTTCAGCATCACTTCGCAGGCGTGACGCGAATCCACGCGGGCGGTGTCCAGTTCGATGCCGGCGAACAGACCCTTGCCGCGCACCTCGCGCACCAGCGGGTTGCGCAGCGCCGCGAGGCCCGCCAGCAGGTGCGCGCCCAGCTTGTGCGCCCGCTCCACCAAGCCCTCGCCTTCCAGCACGGCCAGGGCCTCCAGGGCCACGGCGCAAGCCAGCGGATTGCCCCCGAACGTGGAACCATGGTCGCCCGGCCGGAACACGTCCATCACATGGGCGCGGGAGAGGAAAGCCGACACCGGCAGCAGCCCTCCCCCCAGCGCCTTGCCCAGGATCACGCCGTCGGGCACCACGCCGGCGTGCTCGGAGGCGAGGAAGCGGCCGGTGCGCCCGAGGCCGGTCTGCACCTCGTCGCAGATCAGCAGCACGTTGCGCTCGCGGCAAATGGCGGCGCATCTGGCCAGATAGTCATCCGGCGGCACCACGATGCCGGCTTCGCCCTGGAGGGGCTCGACCAGGAAGGCGGCGGTTTCTGGCGTGACGGCGGCGGCGAGCGCGTCCGCGTCGCCGTAGGGAATGCGCCGGAAGCCAGGGGGGAACGGGCCGAAACCCTCGCGATACTGGGCCTCGCTCGACATGCCCACGATGGCCGTGGTGCGGCCGTGGAAATTGCCCTCGCAGCAAATGATTTCCGCCCGCCCGGGCGGGACGCCCTTCACCGCATAGGCCCATTTGCGCGCCGCCTTGAGCGCCGTCTCCACCGCCTCGGCGCCGGTGTTCATGGGCAGCATGCGCTCCATGCCGGTGAGCTCGCACAGCCTTTTGGCGAGCGCGCCGAGGTGCTCGGCGTGATAGGCGCGCGACACCATGGCGAGCCGCGCGGCCTGGTCGCCGAGCGCGCGCAGCAGACGCGGATGGGCATGCCCAAAGCTGGTGGCCGAGTAGGCCGACATCATGTCCAGGTAGGGCTTGCCGTGATTGTCCCAGAGGTAAACGCCCTTGCCGCGCACCAGCAGCACGGGCAGCGGCTGGTAGTTGCGCGCCAGGTACTGCGACTCCATTTCCAGCGCGTCCGAGGGCCTGGGCGCCATGCAATCGGCAACAACCTCCACCACGCGCTCCACCAGTGCCGCCGTGCGGCCGTCCTCGTCGCGAGTGGGGTTGAACTCGGCCACCTCCAGGCCGACGAAGCGATCCGAGCCGCACAGCATGGGCAGCGCCGCCAGCAGTTCGCGCGCGGCAATGCCGCCCGGCTCCGGGGTGGACACGGCCGGGGAGTCGCCCGGATCGATGGCGTCAAGGTCGACGCTGACGCCGAACCCGGCCACGCCCGAACCGGCCTGCAGCAGCGCCTCTTTCATCACCGCGGCGAAGCCGCGGCGGCGCACCTCTGCCATGCCGATGACACGCACACCCAACTGGCGCAGCAGCGCCTCTTCCTCGGCCTCGAAACTGCGCACGCCGATGAGGCAGGTCTTGCTTGCCTCCACGGCGCGATTGTGGTTGAAGAAATTCAGCGCGGGATCGCCCTCGCCCAGCAGCGTGGCCAGCGGCATGCCGTGCGCGCGGCCGCTGGGACTGGTCAGCGCGGTGTGGGCGTCCATGTGCGCATCGATCCAGATCAGGCCGAGCGGCCCGGGGCGCGTGAGGCCTGCGCGCACGCCGTTCCAGGTGCCTATGGCGCAGGAATGATCCCCGCCCAGCACCATGAAGCGCTCGCCCGAGGCCACGCAGTCCGCCACGGCGGAAGCGAGCCGGCGCGAGAAAGCGCCGAGCCCCTTGGGCGGGAAGCCCTTCTGGTTGAGCGAGGCGCCGGCGCTCAGCATGGCATGCCAGGACACGCGGCCGCGCAGGCGCCTCGACTCGGCCAGATGCGCCTTCAACTGCGCCGGCCCTTCGGCGCAATATTCCCCGGGAAGCCCGAGGCCATTGGCGGCGCCGATCAACTGCAGCATGCGGGCCGAAGAGGCGGGAATTGAGGTGCGGCGGCCCCGCGGCTTTCCAGATGCGGATCGCCCGGATTCGGACCGGCCGGGCGCGCGCCCGGGAATGGACGCGCCCTGCCTGTCCAGCAGTTCCAGCGGCTGCGACTGCCCCTGTCTCGTCATACGGTCTTGACCCCCGGCCATAGGTAGTCGACTCTCCCCGCTTTGACCCTCCTTTGCCGTTGAAATTCCAACGGAAAATACATCGATTGGCACTCGCACTTCGAGGCTGCCAACATTAGCGTCCCCAAACTGCGTTGCACCATCACCGCGCCCACCACCTCCGAGCCTGCCTCAATTCGTGCATTCCGCCGTCAAAACAGTGTGCGATGCCTTTCCCGTCACTGCAACACCCTTCGGCACAGCGCGGTAAATCAACAACTTACCCGTCTGGCGCGAACCAAGGCTACAACGGATGAGGCCGGAAACGTGCCGACTGGAATGCAACTTGCATTCAACCTGGAATGCAAGTGACGCATTTCTTGAAATACGCATGTGGCGATGTCGAAATATCCGGTGACGGTGGCGAAGCGAAGATATAGGCTCACGCTTGAAAGTGAAAAGTGCGTGACGAAATCAAGTCTGTTCGTTTGACTTGCATCACCCGAAAGGCGCACGATCAATCGAAAACGTGACGCAATAGAATTAGGACTCGGCATGAGGCAATGGAACCAATACGATACGGCACGGGACTAAATTGCAGAGGTAAGGTCGAAGGAGGAGAAAATAAGGACGAGGAAAACAGGCGCGCGGCGGGTCAGGGAGCGGTCTCGCGGTCAACTGGCGGCAGTGCGTGGACGTTGAAGGATAAGCGGCTAACAAAAGGGCGGGGCATGGCGGCGATCGTTAAAGAACGCTGCCCATGACAAACGAACTGACGACGGGAAGCTGGCAACAGTTGAACTGAAGACTGGAGGTTTGGACATGGAAGCAAGGCCTGGCGATGTTGTTTCGGCTTTTGGGGAGGTGACGGCGCTTCCCACAAACGGCACCGCATTCACCGCGGACAAGCGCTCCGGGGTTCTGGCGCGCGCCAAAGCCCGCTACGAAGACCAGCGCGAGGAAGAGTACTCGCTGGACGAATACCTGGAGTTGTGCCGCGCCGACAAGGGCGCTTACGCCACCGCGGCCGAGCGCATGCTCATGGCCATCGGCGACCCGGAACTGCTCGACACGCGGCAGGACCCGCGGCTGTCGCGGATTTTCTCCAACCAGGTGATCCGCATCTACCCGGCCTTCAAGGATTTCTACGGCATGGAGGACACGATCGAGCAGATCGTGGCCTATTTCCGCCACGCCGCCCAGGCACTCGAGGAGCGCAAGCAGATCCTCTACCTGCTCGGCCCCCCCGGCGGCGGCAAGAGCTCGCTGGCCGAGAAGCTCAAACAGTTGATGGAGAGGCGGCCCTTCTACTGCCTGAAGGACTCGCCAATCAACGAGACGCCGCTCGGCCTGTTCTCGCCCATCGACGATGGTCCTTCCATCGAGCAGGAGTACGGCATTCCGCGCCGTTACCTGAATCCCATCATGTCGCCATGGGCGGTAAAGCGGCTGAAGGAATACGGCGGCGACATCACGCGCTTTCGCGTGGTGAAGCGCTATCCCTCGGTGCTGGCGCAGGTCGGCATCAGCAAGACCGAGCCCGGCGACGAGAACAACCAGGACATCTCCGCCCTCACCGGCAAGGTGGACATCCGCAAGCTCGAGCAGTATTCCCAGGACGACGCCGACGCCTACAGCTACTCCGGCGGCCTGTGCCACTCCAACCAGGGGTTGCTCGAGTTCGTCGAAATGTTCAAGGCGCCCATCAAGGTGCTGCACCCGCTGCTCACGGCCACCCAGGAGGGCAACTACAAGGGCACCGAGGGCTTCGGCGCCATCCCCTTCGACGGCATCGTGCTCGCGCACTCCAACGAGTCGGAGTGGCAGTCGTTCAAGAACAACCGCAACAACGAGGCGTTCCTCGACCGCATCTACATCGTCAAGGTGCCGTACTGCCTGCGCGTGTCCGAGGAAATCAAGATTTACGAAAAGCTGGTGGCCAACAGCTCGCTCGCCAATGCGCCCTGCGCCCCCGGCACGCACAAGATGATGGCGCAGTTTGCCATCCTCACGCGGCTGAAGGAGCCGGAGAATTCCGGCATCTTCTCCAAGATGCGCATCTACGACGGCGAGAACCTCAAGGACATCGACCCCAAGGCCAAGTCGCTCCAGGAGTACCGCGACTACGCCGGGGTGGACGAGGGCATGACCGGGCTGTCGACGCGCTTCGCGTTCAAGGTGCTGTCCAAGGTTTTCAACTTCGACCACAACGAGGTGGCGGCCAATCCGGTGCACCTGCTGTACGTGCTGGAGCAGCAGCTCGAGCGCGAGCAGTTCCCGGCCGAGACCGAGAAAAAGTACCTGTCCTACCTCAAGGAATACCTGGCCACTCCCTACGCCGATTTCATCGGCAAGGAAATCCAGACCGCCTACCTCGAGGCCTATTCCGAGTACGGGCAGAACATCTTCGACCGCTACGTCACCTTCGCCGACCTGTGGATCCAGGACCAGGAGTACCGCGACCCCAACACCGGCGAGATCCTCGACCGCAGCCAGCTGAACGACGAACTGGAAAAGACCGAGAAGCCTGCCGGCATCGTGAACGCCAAGGACTTCCGGCACGAGATCGTCAACTTCGTGCTGCGGGCGCGCGCCACCAACGCCGGCCGCAACGTCTCCTGGACCAGCTACGAGAAGCTGCGCACGGTGATCGAGAAGAAGATCTTCTCCAGCACCGAGGACCTGCTGCCGGTGATCTCCTTCAACGCCAAGGCCTCCTCGGAGGAGCGGCAGAAGCACCAGAACTTCGTCAGCCGCATGGTGGAGAAGGGCTACACCGCAAAGCAGGTCCGGCTGCTGGTGGAGTGGTACCTGAGGGTGCAGAAATCGTCCTGAGGCATATCCTTCCACGGGAGAGCACGCATCGCCGTGGCGCCGCCGCAGCGCGGGCCAGCCGCGGCGGAAGCCGCGCAAGAAGGGATCCGGCATGTCGGCAGTCATCATAGACCGGCGGCGCAACGTCCGGCACAAGAGCGCCGTCAACCAGCAGCGTTTCCTGCGGAGATACCGCGCCCTGGTGCGCGAGGCCGTGGCGCGCTCCATCGCCGAGCGCAAGATCGCCGAGGCCGACCGCGACGCGTCCATCTCCATTCCGTCGCGCGGCCTGCACGAGCCGGTGTTCTCGCACGGCTCGGGCGGCAGGCGGGAACTGGTGCTGCCGGGCAACAAGGAATACGTGGCCGGCGACGAGCTGCAGCGCCCCTCGGGCGGCGGCGGCCAGGGCCAGGGCGGCCGCGGCAGCCCCGACGGCGAAGGCGAGGACACCTTCCATTTCCATTTGTCGCGCGAGGAGTTCCTGGATTTTTTCTTCGAGGACATGGCGCTGCCCAACCTCACCAAGACCCAGCTCACCGCCATTCCCCAGTCCAAGCGCGTGACCGGGGGCTTTCGCACCGACGGTTCGCCTTCCAACATGTCGGTGGTGCGCACCCTGCGCGGCGCCCTGGCGCGGCGCCTGGCGCTGTCGGGCTCCAGCCGCGTCCGCCTGCGCGAAATCGACGAAGAGTTGGAGAAAATCGACGCCGAAGACCCACCCGACGAGGAACGCCGTGCCGAGCTGCTGGACGAGCGCGCCGCCGTGCAGGCCGCCATCTCGCGCGTGCCTTACGTCGACAGCTTCGACCTGCGCTACCGCAACCGAATCACCCAGCCGCGCGAGATTGCGCAGGCCGTGATGTTCTGCGTCATGGACGTTTCCGGGTCCATGGACGAGCAGCGCAAGGACCTGGCCAAGCGCTTCTTCATCCTGCTGCACCTGTTCCTGCAGCGCCACTACGAGCGCATCGAGATCGTGTTCATACGGCACCACACCAGCGCGCAGGTGGTGGACGAGGAGCAGTTCTTCCATTCCACCGAGTCGGGCGGCACCGTGGTGTCCACGGCGCTGGAGCTGACCGTGGCCGAGATCGACGCGCGCTTCCCGCTCGACCAGTGGAACGTGTACGTGGCGCAGGCCTCCGATGGCGACAATTGGGGCGACGACTCGCCGCGCTGCCGCGAGCTGCTGGAAACGCAGCTCCTGCCGCGGGTGCAGTACTTCGCCTACGTCGAGGTGAACGACGGCCAGACGCAGAACCTGTGGGACCAGTACCAGGAGGCGTCGGCCGCCCATGCCAACATGGCGCTGGGGCAGGTGCGCGAGCGCTCCGACATCTTCCCTGTGCTGCGCGAATTGTTCGCCAAAAAAGCGGACTGATAGGCCGACTCAGAAGCCGCCCTGGCCCGAAAGACGACTGGAACGCACATGAACGAACCTCCCGCCCCTCCCACCGTCAGGCCCGCGCGCTCCGGCCGCGAGCCCGCCGCCGGCGAGCGCCGCGGCAACATGTCCATGCCGCCGGTGCCGCCGCGCCACCTCGCCTGGCCCCTGCCCGGCGGCTCGGAATGGAGCTTCGAGCAAATCGAGCGCTACCACTCGGAAATCGCGCGCGTGGCCGAGCGTTACGGCCTGGACACCTTCCCCAACCAGATCGAGATCATTAGCGCCGAGCAGATGATGGACGCCTACGCGTCCAACGGCCTGCCGGTGGGCTACACGCACTGGTCGTTCGGCAAGCGCTTCCTCGCCACCGAGCAGCACTACCGGCGCGGCCAGATGGGCCTCGCCTACGAGATCGTCATCAACTCCAACCCCTGCATCGCCTACCTCATGGAGGAGAACACCCTGGCCATGCAGGCGCTGGTGATCGCCCACGCCTGCTACGGTCACAACTCCTTCTTCAAGGGCAACTACCTATTCCGCACCTGGACCCAGCCCGACGCCATCATCGACTACCTGGTGTTCGCGCGCCGCTACGTGGCCGAATGCGAGCAGCGCTACGGCGCGGTCGAGGTGGAACAGACGCTGGACGCCTGCCACGCCCTGTCCAACCTCGGGGTGGACCGCTACAAGCGGCCGCAGAAGCGCTCGCTCGCCAAGGAGCAGGCGCTGCAGCGCGAGCGCGAGGAGCTGATGCAGCTCCAGGTGAACGAGATCTGGCGCACGCTGCCCCTCAAGAAGCACGCGGACCTGCCGGCCGGGGAGCGGGCCTTCCCCTCCGAGCCGCAGGAGAACCTGCTGTACTTCATCGAAAAGAACGCGCCCATGCTCAAGCCCTGGCAGCGCGAGATCGTGCGCATTGTGCGGAAGATGTCGCAGTATTTCTACCCGCAGCGCCAGACCCAGGTGATGAACGAGGGCTGGGCCACCTTCTGGCACTACACCATTCTCCAGACCATGTACGACGACGGCCTGCTGGCCGACAACGTCATGATGGAGATCCTGCACTCGCACACCAACGCCATCACCCAGCCCGGCTTCGACAGCCCGGCCTACAGCGGCATCAACCCCTACGCCCTGGGCTTCGCCATGTACCGCGACATCCGCCGCATCTGCGAGTCGCCCACGCCTGAGGACAAGCGCTGGTTCCCCGACGTCGCCGGCTCCAACTGGATGGAGACCCTGCAGTTCGCTATGCGCAACTTCAAGGACGAGAGCTTCATCGCGCAGTTCCTG
>DATNCF010000090.1:0-5423 GCA_035571675.1 Burkholderiales bacterium
TGGCTGGGGCCGATGCCCAGGCGCAGGCGCCCCGGCGCAAGCTGCGCAATGACGTGCGCCTCCTGTGCCAGGATGGTCGGATGCCGCGGCAGCGACTGCACCACCGCCGTTCCCAGCTTCACGCGCGAGGTGCGCTGGGCCAGGGCGGGCAGCATGGCCATGCAATCCCCGCCCCCGCCGCTGGTCAGCCACACGGCATGAAAGCCCAGGCTTTCTACTTTCTCGGCCAGCGCAATGGTGTCCAGGACGCCGGTGGACTGGTTGCAGGCAATACCGATCTTCATGCGGCCTCCGGCAAAAGGGCCCCGTCACGGGGCCCTGGGTCACCTGGCCCCTCGGGCGGGGAAGGCCGCAAGTCTACCGCGCGCGGGGCACCACCGGCCAGGCGTCGTTTACTCCTGGGGCAGCCACATCAGGTTGGCGATGTTGTTCTTCTGGATGGCGGAGGACCCGCCCCAGATGGGCATGATCATCACGTCGCGCACATAGCGCTCCATGGCGAAGCCGTGCGCGTAGCCGTAGGCGCCCATCACTTCCTGACACTTCACCACGATGTCGCGGGCGGTGTCGGCCACGAACAGCTTGGCCATGGACGTCTCCACCGCGCTGCGCTCGTGCGCGTGCACCTTGCGCGCGGCGTGCCAGAGGATGAGCCGGCACGCCGACAACTGCGTCTGCGCCTCGGCCAGCTTGTGGCGGATGGACTGGATGGCGCAAATGCGCTTGCCGAACTGCCGGCGTTCCGTGCTGTACTGCCAGGCCTCATTCACGGCCGCTTCGGCCAGGCCCACCGCCATTGCCGGCACGCCCAGCTTCTCCGCGTCCAGGGACGGGCCGGCCAGCATCAGCCAGGCGCGGTTCCATGCCGCCTCGCCGCCGACGATGTTGTCGACCGGCACTTCGACGTTTTCCAGGATGACGTCGTTGGTGGGCAGGCCGTGAATGCCCATGGTGCCGAGGGGCGTCAGGGTCACGCCGGGAGCATCCGGCGGCACCAGCACCAGCGACAGGTTCTTGTGCCGGGCCTGCGGCTCGCCCGAGCGCACCAGCATGTAGATGTAGTCCGCCACCGCGGCGCCGGTGCACCAGCGCTTGGTGCCGTTGATCACGATTGTGTCGCCATGGCGTTCGGCCCGGGTGGACACGCTGGCCAGGTCGGCGCCCACGTCCGGCTCCGACAACCCGTAGGAGACCAGGACGTTGCCCTCGCACACCCCCGGCAGCAGGCGCCGCTTCTGCTCGGGGCTGCCCAGGTCGGCGATGTTGAGGCCGCCGTAGCAGGCGTTCATGATGAACATGTAGGCGAGCGCCACGCTGCGCCGCGCCAGTTCCTGAATGGTGGTTACCATGCCCAGCACGTCCCGGCCCATGCCGCCGTATTCCTCGGGCACGGTCAGGCCGCAGACGCCCAGCGCGGACAATTCCTTGAGAATGCTGCGCGGGACCTCGTCTTCCCGGTCCCATCGCTCGGCCAGTGCGGCGGGCACTTCCTTGTCCAGGAAGCGGCGCAGCAGGTCGCGCAGCACCTCATTGTCGTCTTCGGTCTTGGTGTGCTGATCGACTTTGGTATCCACGGTGGTCCCTTGCCCGATGTAGTTGAATGCCTACGCCGGGCTTCCGGCCCGGCCCCGGCGATGGATCGAAACGATTATGGGGATGGACTCGCGCTGTCCTCGGACATGCGCCCATAGGCGGTTCGGCCCACGTTTATCGCCCTGTCCGTTCGGCTTTACCAATATTCGCCCACGGGCTTACGCCCCCCCGGCTTTGATCAGCGCAAACCGTCAACGCGATCCGGCCTGAATGTCTGGACAAATTCGCGTTCGGGCTGGAACCAGCCGCTACCGAGGCCCCCCCCCGCAGGCGCTTTCGCTAACGCGCCGAACGACCGTCCTCGAACATTTCCTTCATGATCACGTCCTCCAGCCCAGCGGTGTCTTCGGGCCGGGCCGACAAGGTAAGGTTCTGCCCACGTTGGCGTGATTCCCAGGTGAAGTCGCCGTTTATCCGCTCACGGATGATCTCCACCACCTTCTTCACCACGGCGATGCGTATGTCGGGATAGTTGCCCTTGCGCACGTCGTACCGGCGCCTGGCGCCGGGGCCGCTGTCCCAGCCGTCGAACAGGAGTTCGGCGTCGTCGTAGTGCACGTTTTCGAGCCGGAACAGCTTCACGCCCACCACCGGGCGTTTCGCCTCATCCAGGTCGGCGGTCACTTTTCGATTGAGCCGCGCATTTTCGCTCTCGGGTACTTCGCCGGGCGGCACCTGGCCTCGAGCTATCTGCCTGGCCCGGACGCCGGCGGAAAAATCTCCCAGCGGAGGCTGCGGTGAAGGCGCAGCTTGCTGGGACGATAACGGAGGCGGCGGCGCCGGCGGAGTCGGAAGCCGCAAGCCGGGCGCTCCCGGCGCAGGCGAGTCCCTAGGGATGGCGAGGATGGGCGGAGGAGGCTCCGGTGCCTTTGGCGGACTCGGCTTCGCGGCCTGCTTGGACAGAGACCGCGGTGGCGGCGGCTTGGGCTCCGCACGGGCTTGCGGGGCCGGCGGCGGAGGATTCTCCCGAGGCACGATACGCACACGCATGGGCGGGCTCCCCGATTGAGTCTCGGACTTGCGAATCTTGATGTCCTGGCGGTGCCAGTCCCAAAGCACCACGGCGTGAACCAGCAGCGAAATCGCCAGCGCCGGCCAGATGGCCGGAATGGAGCGCTTGCGTTCCTGGAGTGGGACAGCGGACATGCTTGAGGTGCGGTGACAAGCGGGCGGCCGGACCGCGATCGCTCATGGGGCTGCGGAGCGGCAAGTCTACGCGAACGGTGTCAGGCCGGTCCTTGGATTGTTAACGCTCGATGCGAGCGTTAACAATCCCTAACAATACACCGACCAGCCATAGCGGTCGCGCGTCACCTTGCTCAGCCACTCGGACACCAGCACGATGCCCCAGGTGATGACAATGTAGGCCATCATCTGCTTGTAGGCAAAAATCTGCTGCGCGTTGTACAACGCCTGCCCTATGCCGCCAGCCCCGATCATGCCCACCACGGTGGCGGCGCGCAGGTTCCACTCCATGCGGAACAGCGTGTTCACGGCCGCCGGGCCCAGGCCGAGCGGAATGATGGCGAACAACACCGCCGATGCGCGGGGCGCGCCGGTGGCCTCGATGGCGCGCACCGGCGCCTGCTCGACGTTCTCGAAAGACTCGGCGTAGAGCTTGCCCAGCACGCCGATGTTGTGGATGGCGAGGGCGAACACGCCGGCGACCGGTCCCACCCCGATGACGGCCACCAGCACCAGTCCCCATACCACTTCGGGCACCGCCCGGAACACGGCGAGCGCCAGCCGCACGGCGCCCACCACCGCGAGGGGGACGATGTTGCGCGCGGCCAGCACACCCGCGAAGAGGCCGACGACGGCCGCGATCACGGTGCCGCCCACCGCGACCAGCAGCGTTTCCCAAATCAGGCGCGGCACGTCCCACAGGGCCTGCTCGGAAAGCTGCGGCGGGAACATGCCGCCGATGGTCGAGACGGCGTGGCCCAGGGTGAAAAACTGCGGGCGATAGGCCCACAGCGCATACGCGCCGAAGGGCAGCACCCAGAACACGGCCTTGGGCTTTTTGCGCAGCAGCCAGCTCAGCGCATCCAGCGACAGGACCAGCAGGACGAGAACGATGATGATGGTGGCCGCGCGGTGGAACTGGAAGCCGTTGAGCGTGCCCACCAGCTCGGTTCCCAACCCGCCGCCGCCGACCGCGCCGACGATGACCGCCGCGCGCACCGCGCATTCGAAGGAATAGCAGCCGAAGGACATCAGGTCCTTGAGCGTGAGCGGCACGAACCCGAACAGCGCCACGCTCATGCGCCCGGCGCCCGTGGCCTGCAGCGCTTCGATGGGCGCGCGGTTGGCGGTGAGGAACAGGTCGGCGTAGACCTTGCCGACCATGGCCGTGTAGAAAATCGACAAGGCCAGCATGCCGGCCGATGGGCCGAGGCCGAACACCACCACGCACAGGATGGCCAGGGTGAGGTCGGGGATGGCGCGCACGCCGGTCAGCACGGCGTGCAGCGGACGGCCGCCGGGCGCGCGCGATCCGATCAGCATGGCCGCCGGCAGGCCGATGACGAGAGCGATCATCATGCCGCCGATGGCCATGGCCACGGTCTGCAGCAGCGGCTCGCCCATCGCGGCGAGGTAGCCCGGCGACAGGTCGGGCGGGAAGAATTCGCCGAGCAGCGACAGCGCGGCGCCGCTGCCCTGGCTCACGGCGCCGGGGCAGCGCCGGTGGAAGCCGCCGCGGCGGCAACAGCCCAGGCGGCAGCGGGCGTGGAGGGCGTCAAAGCCGGCTGCGCGCTCCCGATCTCGACCACGCGATCGAAATGCGAGGCCGCGAACTGGTGCTGGTGCAGCGAACAGATGAGCCCGACGCCCGATTCGGCGGCGAGGTCGCACAACAGGGTGAGGATCTGCCCGCTCAAGGCCGGGTCAAGCGAGGCGATGGGCTCATCGGCCAGGAGCAAAGTCGGCTCGTGGACCAGCGCCCGCGCAATGGCGACGCGCTGGTGCTGGCCGCCGGACAGGTCCGAAGTGCGTGCCCGCAGCTTCTCCGAAAGCTGCACCCGGTCCAGCGCCGCCTGGGCCCGGCCGACTTCCTCGCGGTTGGGCAGGAACAGGAACCGCAGCGCGCGCAGCGCCGACCAGCGCCCCAGGGCGCCGGCCATCACGTTCTGCAGCACGCTCAGGCGGTCGACGAGGTCGTGGCCCTGCGAGATGAACGCCACGCGCTTGCGGATCTCGCGCACGCCGCGGGCGTCGCCGGCGTCGACCCGGGCGCCGTCCACCGTGATGCTCCCGGACTCAACGGGAACAAACCCGGTGATGGCGCGAAACAGCGTGGTCTTGCCGGCCCCGCTCGGGCCGATGAGCGCCACCCGTTCACCCGCGCCGACGCTCAGGGAAAAATCCCGCAGCACCGGCGCCGAGTACCCCGGGTAGCGAACGCGGATGCGGTCGACTTCAAGCATGTCGTCGCTCCTATTGCGCCAGCTTGAGCTCTTTGGCAATGCGCTTGAGCTCGGTGTACGAGGCGTCGCTGGCCTTGACGAACCTGTTGCCGCGCAGGATGTCGAGCACCTTGTCGTCCTTGCCTTTTTGCAGCGCGAGGAAAGCGTCCTCGAATTTCAGGCGCGCGTCCGCCGGCACGTCCTTGCGCGCCACCCAGACGTAATCGAGGAACGGCGGCGTGGTGAAGAACACCCGCACCTTGGATTTGTCCAGCGTGCCGTCCGCGGTCATGGCGTTGTACACGGTTTCATCCATGGCGCCGGCATCGACGCTGCCCGATTCCACGGCCTTGGCGGTGGCCGGGTGGCTGCCGGTGTAGCGGTACTTGAAATCCTTCTCCACGTCGAAGCCGGACCTGGCGA
>DATNCF010000091.1:0-2111 GCA_035571675.1 Burkholderiales bacterium
GAGGGGCAGGTCCGGCCGCCGGTGCGGCCTCGGGCCGACGTTTACCGGAAATTTACCCTGTGAAAACAATGATCTGGCGCAATTACCTCAGCTTGGCGGCTTGACGGCGCAGGGCCCGAAAGCTACATTACTAACCAGTCAGTCATTAGGGCCTAGGCCCTGACCCATGTCCCTTACCAGACTCATCAGTCCTCGCGAGGAAGTCCAGGCCAAGCGCGAGCGGCGCAAGGAAGCACGGCCCGGCGAGCTGCTCGACGCGGCGCTCGACCTGTTCGTCGAAAAAGGCTTCGCCGCCACCCGCGCCGAGGAGGTCGCCGCGCGCGCAGGCGTGTCCAAGGGCACGCTGTTCCTCTATTTTCCGAGCAAGGAAGACCTGTTCAAGGCCGTGGTGCGGGAGAACATCTCCGGCCGGTTCCAGGAATGGAACCAGGAGTTCGAGCGCTTCGACGGCAACACGCCCGACATGCTGCGCTACTGCCTGAAGGTGTGGTGGGAGCGGATCGGCGCGTCGCGCGCTTCGGGCATCGCCAAGCTCATCATCAGCGAAGCGCGCAACTTTCCCGACCTGGCCGCGTTCTACCACCACGAGGTCATCGTGCCCGGACAGGCATTGATCCGCAAGATTCTGCAGCGCGGTGTGGACCGGGGCGAATTCGAGGTGCTGGACCTGGACTATGCCCTGTTCAGCGTCACGGCGCCGATGATGTTCCTGATCATGATGAAGCACTCGCTGGGTGCCTGCGTGCCACAGGACCACCCGCTGGACCCCGAGCGTTATCTCAGGTCGCAGGTCGAAACGCTGTTGCACGGACTGTGCGTGCGCCCTGACGCCAAGAAAGACGGACAGACCCGGAAATGAACAAGCGCGTATTTCAATGGCTGGGCCTGGCGCTGCTGGTGCTCCTGATCGCCTTCAGTGTCGTGCGGGCGCTATCGGCGCGCAAGGCGCAGCAGGAGGCCGTGGCGCAGGCCAGCGTCGCCAAAGCGCAGACGGTCGTCGAACTGGCCGCCAGCGACGTCGTGAAGGCCGAGACACGCGAACTGTCGCAAGGCCTGCCGATCTCCGGGTCGCTCAGGGCCGTCAACTCCGCGGTGGTCAAGGCTCGGGCGGCCGGCGAGCTGCAAGGCCTCACGGTGCGCGAAGGCGACACGGTCAAGGCCGGCCAGTTGATCGCCCGGGTCGACGCCACCGAATACCTCTCGCGCGTCAAGCAAGCGCAGGAACAGGCCGATGCGGCCAAGTCGCAGATCGACATCGCGCAGCGCCAGTGGGACAACAACAAGGCGTTGGTGGACCAGGGGTTCATCTCGAAAACCGCGCTGGACACCTCGTGGAACAACTTCACGGCGGCGCAGTCCAATCACAAGGCCGCGCTGGCATCGGTGGAGATGGCGCGCAAGACGCTGGACGACACTGTCCTGCGCGCCCCGATCTCCGGTGTCGTTGCGCAGCGCCTGGCCCAGCCGGGTGAGCGCGTCGCCGTGGAGGCCCGGGTCGTCGAGATCGTGGACCTGAGCCGCCTGGAACTCGAAGCCACGCTCAGCGCCGGCGACTCGGTGGATGTGCGGGTAGGCCAGCAAGCCGTCTTGCAGATTGAAGGCAGCGCCAAGCCCGTGCTGGCCAAGGTCGCGCGGATCAATCCGAGCGCCCAGGCCGGCAGCCGCAGCGTGCTGGCTTACCTCGCCATCGCGGACGCCGCGGGGCTGCGCCAGGGATTGTTCGCGCAAGGGACGCTGGGCATCGGCCGGACATCGGCCGTCGCCGTGCCGCTGTCGGCCGTGCGCACGGACAAACCCGCGCCGTATGTGCAGGCGATCGAGAACAACCACGTCGTGCACAAGCCGGTGGAGCTGGGCGCCCGCGGTGAGTCGGACAAGGAAGTGATGGTCGCGGTGAAAGGCCTCAATGCCGGCGCCGTGGTGATTCAGGGCAATATCGGGTCGCTGCGCGAAGGCACGGCGGTACGGTTCACGGGAAGCGCCAGCCCTCACCCCAGCCCTCTCCCGCAAGCGGGCGAGGGAGTAGCTACCCGTATTCCGTCCAAGGCTCCCAGTCCTTAGACCCTAGCCCCTAGCCCCTAGCCCCTGGTCCCCGACCCCCGACCCCCGAC
>DATNCF010000092.1:0-2339 GCA_035571675.1 Burkholderiales bacterium
GGCATCGCCAACCAGCGCGAGACCACGCTGGTCTGGGACCGTGCCACCGGGCGCCCGGTGCACAACGCCATCGTGTGGCAGGACCGGCGCACCACCGATCGTTGCGAACGGCTGAAGCGCGACGGCGCCGAACCCCTGGTCCGCGAGCGCACCGGTTTGGTGCTCGACCCCTATTTCTCCGCCACCAAGATCGCCTGGATGCTGGACAGCATCCCCGGCCTGCGGCTGCACGCCGAGCGCGGCGAACTGGCCTTTGGAACGGTGGACACCTGGCTGGCTTGGAAGCTGTCCGGCGGCCGGCTGCATGTCACCGACGTCAGCAATGCCTCGCGCACGCTGCTGTACAACATCCACCGCCGTGAATGGGACGAGGAACTGCTGGCGCTGTTCAACATTCCGCGCTCGCTGCTGCCCGAAGTGAAGCCCTCCGCGGCGCGCTACGGCACTTGCGACCGCGCCCTGCTGGGCGCCGACGTCCTGCTTGCCGGCATCGCCGGCGACCAGCAGGCCTCGCTGTTCGGCCAGGCCTGCGTGGAACCTGGCATGGCCAAGAACACCTACGGCACCGGCTGCTTCATGCTGCTCAACACCGGCGGCAAAGTCATCAGCTCCGCGCACGGCCTGCTGGCCACCTGCGCCGCCGATGCCGCGCTGCCCGCCGCCGCGGCACGTAAAGACGGCCGCCAGTACGCACTGGAGGGCAGCGTGTTCGCGGCCGGCTCGGTGGTGCAATGGCTGCGCGACCTGGGACTGATCCGGCGCTACGCCGACATCGAGCCGCTGGCCGCGGGCGTGGAGGATTCGGGCGGCGTTTTCCTGGTGCCGGCTTTCACGGGACTGGGCGCGCCCTACTGGGATCCCTACGCACGCGGCGCCCTGGTGGGTTTGACTCGCGGCACGGGCCGCGCCCACATCGCGCGCGCCGCGCTGGAATGCATCGGGCTGCAATGCGCCGACCTCATGGCCGCCATGCAATCGGATTCGGGCACCCGGATCACCGAACTGCGCGTGGACGGCGGCGCCACGGCCAACGCCCTGCTCATGCAAATCCAGGCCGATCTCATCGGCGTGCCCGTGGTCGTGCCCCGCGTCACGGAGACCACGGCCCTGGGCGCGGCTTTCCTGGCCGGCCTGGGCTGCGGCCTGTGGGACGGCGTCGAGCAGTTGCAGCGCCGCTGGAAAGCGGCGCGGCGCTTCAAGCCCCGCCTCGCGCCCCACGAAGCGGCGGCCCGCCTTGAACGCTGGCGCGAAGCGGTAGAACGCTCGCGCCACTGGGCCAAGGGCTAAAACCGTCCGCCGGGCAGCCCGCTCGCGGCAACTCCGTACTGATAGCATATGCACTCGGGGAGCCAACAGCGCAAGCAAGAAAGAACACCTATGCACGTACTCGTTACCGGCGGGGCCGGCTTCATCGGCTCGCACAGCACCGAGGCCCTGCTCTCCGACGGGGCAAGCGTCACCGTCATCGACAATTTCTCGGCCGGAAAGCGCTCCAACCTGCCGGAAAAGCACGCGCGCCTGCGCATCGTCGAAGGCGACATCCGCGATCCCAAGGCCGTGGCCGCAGCCATGGCTGGCATGGGCGGCGCCACGCACGTGCTGCACCTGGCGGCGCAGGTGTCGGTGCAGTCTTCGGTCAGCGACCCGCTGAATTCCTGCCAGCACAACGTGGCCGGCTTCGTGAACGTGTTCGACGCCGCCCGCAAGGCCGGGGTAAGCCGCGCGGTGTACGCCTCGTCGGCGGCGGTGTACGGCACGCCGGCGGTGCTGCCCCTGGACGAGTCGGCGACTGTGGGGCCGATTTCGCCCTACGGCCTGGAGAAGTACATCAACGACCAGTACGCCGCCCTGTTCCGCGAGTTGTACGGCTTCGCGTCGCTGGGCATGCGCTATTTCAACGTGTACGGCCCGCGCCAGGACCCGTCGTCGTCCTACGCCGGCGTGATCAGCAAGTTCGCCTCGGCCATCATGGCCGCCCAGCCGCTGCGCATATTCGGCGACGGCGGCCAGACCCGCGACTTCGTGTACGTCAAGGACATCGCGCGCATGAACGTGCACGCCCTGAAAAGCGCGCATACCGGCATCTGCAACATCGGCACCGGCCGCTCGGTGACGCTGCTCGAACTGGTGGATGCGCTGGAGCGCGCCGCGGGCCGCAAGGCCGAGCGCAAGTTCGAGCCGCCGGCCGCCGGCGACATCCGCGAGTCGCGCATGGCGCCCGGGCGCCAGCGGCAGTGGTTCAACGACCAGCCCGACACGGCCCTGGACGCCGGCCTTTCCGCGTTGCTCGCGACCCTGGCCTGATGGGGGTGCGCGCCGCCCGAGCGCTTGCTTTCGTG
>DATNCF010000093.1:0-2127 GCA_035571675.1 Burkholderiales bacterium
GGGAGGGGACACCGAGAGCGTGCTGCGCGAGTTGCTGGGCTATGACGAGGCGCGCGTGAAGGCGTGCATGGAGGCGGGAAGCCCATAAGCCGCGAGCCGCCGCATGGCCTCGGCGTCGCTAGGCCACCACGCCACGTGTCCGCAGGCGGGCAATATCCTGGGCGCTCAGTCCCAGGAGGCCGAGAACCGCGTCCGTCTGTTCCCCCAGCCGCGGCGGCGGCGCCGGCGTGGCGAGCGGCGTCGCGCTGAAATCGCCGGGCGGATGCACCACGCGCACCCGGCCCGCGTCGGGATGGGGGCAGATTTCCAGCGCGCCGACGGCCTTGACCTGCTCGTCCTCGTGCACGTTCTCGGGCGTGTTCACCACCGCGTGCGGAATGCGGTTGGCGCTGAACGCGGTCACCAGGTCGGCGGTCTTGCGCTGCGCCAGCAGGGGGTCGACTTCCGCCCACAGGGGCCCGCCGTTGCGCGAGCGCGCGCTGGCCTCGGCGAAGCGCGCATCGCGCGCCAGGTCCGGGCGGTCGAGCAGCCGGCACAGCGCCTGGAACTCGGTGTCCAGGTTGGCGCTGATGGACATCCAGCCGTCCGCGGTCCTGCGCACCGGCGGCATGGTGGCGCGGGCGCCGCCCTTGGGCGCGTCGAGGAAGGCGGTGTTCTGCATGCCGTCGCCCCAGATGAAGGACAGCGCCGAGTGCAGCATGGACAGGTGCAGGCGCTGGCCCCGCCCGGTGCGCTCGCGGCAGAACAGCGCCGCGGTCAGCAGTTGCGAAAAGGTGAGCCCGGTGGTCTTGTCGCAGATGGCGTTCTGCATGAACTGTGGCCGGCCGTCCGCGCCGGCCTGCACGGCGGCGAAGCCGGCGGCGGCCTGCATCACCGAGTCGTACACCGGGCCGCCGGCGCGCGGGCCGGTCTCGCCCCAGCCGGTCAGCACCGCGTAGATGATGTCGGGCTTGACGGCGCGGATGTCGTCGTAGCCCAGGCCCATTTTCTCGGCGTTGCCCGGCCGCAGGTTGTGCATGATGATGTCCGCGGTGGCGGCGAGCTTCCTCACCAGGGCGGCGCCTTCGGACCGCTTGAGGTCGATGCAGATGCTCTGCTTGCCGCGGTTCCACGACACGAAGGTCGCGGCCACGCCGCGGTGCACGGCGCCCATGCCGCGCATGAAATCGCCGCCGTCCGGCCGCTCCACCTTGATGACCTCGGCGCCCTGTCCGGCCAGGATGCCGGCGGCGTAAGGGCCGGCCGCGGCGATGGTGAGATCGATCACCCGCACGCCGGCGAGGGGTCCTTGACCCATGTTGCTCTCCTTTGGTTTGTTGCGTCCTTGCCATGGTAGCGCGGCGCGGGCGCCGCCGGCCGCTGTGGTTGGACGCGCTACTGGCTGACCCGGTTACGCCCCGCCTGCTTGGCGCGGTACAGCGCCTGGTCGGCCGATTGCAGCACCATGGCCGGCGTGCTGCTCAGTGCAACGTTCTGGGCGCTGCGCCCGGCCACGCCGATGCTCACCGTCACCGACAGCAACTGCATGGGCGGCCGCGAATGGCGCAGGGCCGTGCCCACCTCGGGGTCGCGCGGCCGGTCCGGGCCGCGCAATGCCATCTGGTAGTGCTCGATGGCGGCGCGCAACGCCTCCAGGTGCGGCAGCGCCTCGGCGGCGGTCTTGTCGGCGAACAGCACGGCTAACTCCTCGCCGCCGTAGCGGTAGGGGACGCCGCCGCCGCCCACTTCCGCTAGGCGCGCCGCCACCAGCCTCAGCACTTGGTCGCCGGTGGCGTGGCCGTGCGTGTCGTTAAACTGCTTGAAGTGGTCCACGTCCACCATGGCGATGGCAAAGACCGGCCCAAGCCCCGGCAGCCTTTCCTCCAGCGCGCGCCGGCTGCGCAGCGCGGTGAGCTCGTCGCGGAACGCCAGGCGGTGCGATTCCTGCAGCAGCGCCACTAGCAGCACGGCTGCCGACGCCGACGCGAACGCCTCGAAGGCGGCCGGCACCGTGGCCCACTCGCAGGCGAGGAAGAAGGCCGCCAGCATGCTCACCAGGCCGGTCTCGATGGGCTGGGGGTCGGAGTCGGCGTCGCGCGGCCACGCGCGCCACATGGCCGCCGCCAGCGCAGAGATGAGCAGCACGCG
>DATNCF010000094.1:0-12852 GCA_035571675.1 Burkholderiales bacterium
TGACCCCGCCGATGGAGACGACGCGCGGCTCCAGGACCTGCCGCCGGCTGAAGGCGAGCAGCTGCCGGGTGAGCGCCGCGGCGCGCTGTCCGGCTTCCTTGATCTGCTCGGCGTCCTCCCGGCGCGGGTCGCCGACGGCGAGCTGCTCGATGAGCATCTCCGCGTTGGCGACGGTGACGCCGAGCAGGTTGTTGAAGTCGTGGGCGATGCCGCCGGTGAGCTGGCCGATGGCGTCCATTTTCTGGTACTGCGCCAGGGCCTGGCGCTGCCGCACCTGGTCGTCGACGTCGCGCGTGACCTTGGCGAAGCCCGCCAGGCGCCCGTTCCTGTCGAACAGCGGCTCGATGAGAATGCTGGCGAGAAAGCGCCTGCCGTCCTTGCGCACGCGCCAGCCCTCCTCCTCGTACTTGCCCTCCTTGAGCGCGGTGTCCAGGGCGCGCTGGGGTTTGCCGGCCTCGCGGTCCTCGGGCGTGTAGAACAGCGAAAAATGCCGGCCCAGGATTTCCTCGGCCGCGTAGCCCTTGATGCGCTCGGCGCCGGCGTTCCACTCCACCACGTTGCCCTGCGGGTCGAGCATGTAGATGGCGTAATCGGTCACGCTGCCGACGAAAAAGCGGTAGCGCTGGTCGGCCTCGTGCCGTGCCGCCTCGGCCTTGCGCAGGCTCCTGACGCCGAGCAGCACCGCCGCCAGGCCGAGCAGCAGCACGGCGAAAGCGAGCAGGGCGCCGGCCAAGGCGGTCTGCCGCGCCTGCGCCTCGATTTCGGCCCCGTGCGCCAGGCGCTGGCTCAACAGGTCGCGCTCGGTTTCAATGGCGGCGTCGATCAGGCCGTTCACCGCCCGCATTGATTCGTATCCGGCGTTGGCGATGGCGGCATTGCGGGCCGCCTCCGGGCCCTGGCTGGCGCGCAGCTTCAGGGTGTCGGCGAGCGTGGCGAGCTTCAGGCCGAGCTGCTGTTCGAGCACCTGCCAGCGGCGCTGCTGCTCCGGGTTGTCCGCCGTGAGCTGCTTGAGCCGGGCCAGCAGTTCGGGGGCCTGCCGGGCGCCGCGCCGGTAGATGTCCAGGTCGGCGTTGTTGGAAGTGATCAGAAAACCGCGCTGGCCGCGTTCGGCGTCCTGCGCCGCCGCGCGCAGCGACTGCGCGGTGTCGATGACCTCGAAAGTGTGGACCACCTGATCCTGGCTGCCGCGCACGCGTGACGCGACGCGCGTGCCGCGGTCGAACTCCAGCCAGATGTGCGTCATCCCGGCCGCGAGGATGAGCGCAAGCCCGAGCCACATGCCGGCCGGGAAGCGGTGTGTCTCTTTATTGTTGGGAGAATTCGCCAAGGAGGGGCCGCGGTCGAAGAACGGCGAATATACACCGGATCGACCGCGGCAAAAATCCGCCGAGCGACGCTGGGGCCAGGGCCGGCGGCGGCGTTGTCCCCTGCGCCAGGGGGGAATTGCCGTCACGGCGCGAGAATGCCCGGCGCACCCGCGCCCTCAGAGCCTCGACAGCCTGCTGCGCTCCAGTTTGTTCACGTAGCGCTGGATCATGGTCATCATGGGGCCGGCCATGCTGACGAACTTGCAACCCACGCGCACTTGCACGATGCCGGTCGGCGTGGTGCTCTCGCTGATGTTGCGCACTTCCAGCGCGGTCTCGATCTTGCCCACCTCGGGCAGCTCGATGTGGCAGCCGCGGATCACCTCCTCGGGCTTCATGCGCTCGTCGCCGCTCCAGCCGGCGAGCGCCGCGCCGCCGCAGCTGATGTCGAGAATGCGCGTGGCGATGGGCTTGCCGCCCTTTTCCGCCGGCGGCAGGTTGCACAGGAGGGGCTTGCCGGTGACGCGCGTGCGGAAGTATTCGCGGCGCTGGAAGCGCAGCAGCGATTCCGGCAGGCGCATGCGCAGCGCGGGTGTGCCCTCGAAGGCGGTCTCTTCGATGCCGTGGCCTGAGAACTGGATCTTGACGTGGTTGAGGAAGCTCACCACCGTGAAGCGCGAGGCGCGCAGCAGGGCGCGGTTGGTGGCGTCGTCCGCGCCGCAGTCGAACACCAGCTCCTCGAAATCCGGGTTGACGCGCAGCAGGTTGGTGACGATGAAGTTCGAGCCGCCGTTGAAGTAAATGGTGAGCAGCACGTGGCGCTCGATGAGCTCGCGCAGCAGGCCGAGGATCTCGGTGCGGGAATAGATCTGGTATTTCTCCAGTTCGGGCGAGTCCGGCAGGGGGGCGTTCATGTCCGACATGGTGACTCCGGTGCGTGCGCCGGGGCGAGTGGAGACGAAAGCGCCGCGCGCGGCGGCGCGGGCGCGGGCCCGGCGGCTGCGCCTTTTTCCATTTGGTGCAGCCAGGCCAGCAGTTCGGCCACGGCCACGTACAACTGGGCGGGGATGTGCTTGTCCATGTCGACCTGCATGAGCAGCGACACCAGCTCGCGCGACTCGTGCACGAACACCCCCGCCTCGCGCGCGCGGCGCACGATTTCCTCGGCCAGTTCGCCGCGGCCCTTGGCCACCACGCGCGGCGCGAGGTCCTGGGAACCATAGGTCAGCGCCGCCGCCGTGCGCTGCGGCGGCTCGGCGGGGTCTTGCGGCCGATCAGGCGGGCGCATCGAGCACCTCCCAGCGGACGGGTTGCAAGGCCAGGCCGCGCGCTTCCAGGGCGTCGGCGAGGTCGGTCAGCGCGGCGCGAAGGCGCTCATCCGAGCGCGCCTCCGTGGCGATGCACAGGCGCAGGTGCCGGTCGGTGAGCAGCATGGCGGCCTCGACCCGGCCCAGCGCCGGCAGGCGCAGCTTCAGGTTCGTGGCCCAGGCGGCCTGGATGTCCTGGCGCTCCGATCGGCTGGAGGAGTTGGCGTACTCCCGGGCAATGGTCAATTCCGCCGGCTGATTGGCCCACACCAGTCCGTGCAGTGTGAAGCGGTTGCTGTCGATGGTGTTCAACTGCTCCTTGATCACGGGCAGCAGGCTGTTGGGCAGGCCCGGTTCGCCGGAGCGCGCGCGCCCGGCCGCGGCTGCGTCGTCCGATGGCGCGGCGGCGCCCGGCGAAGCACCCCGCGCCTCGAAGGCCTGGCGTTCGTCGCGCAGCTGCTCAAGGGAACGACGTCCCCGCACCCATTCGGCCAGGTGCGATTCGTAGAACAGGCCGCTTTGCGACACCGCCTGGGCCAGGCGGCCGGCCGTGGGCGGTTCCTGCAGCGTGGACTCGGGCAGTGCCAGCACCGAGCGCGCGGTGGCGGCTTCAATGCGATTCAGCAGGCTGCCCAGGCGCTGCGCGTCCGCGCTCAGCACCAGCGTTTCGGCGGCGTGGGCGGGTTGCGCAAGGCGCGCCAAGTCGGCCGCGGCGCGCGCCGAGTTGGCGGCTTCGGCGGCGGGGCGCGCTGCGGATTGCAGGATGATGCGCACCTGCTCGCCGTCGCGGTAGCTGCCGCGCAACGGCAGCGTGAAGGGCTTGCCGGCAATTTCGACGCGGTAATCGGCGCGCACCGCGGTATCCGGCATGTCGACATCCGGCATTTCGGCAACGACCCGCGCTCGCGGCGCGGCCGTGGCCGCGAGCGGGTCGCCGGCGCGCGGCAGCGGCACTGGCTCGTTGGCGGCCAGGCGCGCGCGCGACGCCGAGGCGCTGCGCGCCAGGACGGTGGCGATCAGGGGGGTGCCAGGCTGGGCGCGCGCTTCCGCCAGCGCCGGCGCCAGGGCCGCGCTCAGGACTTCGGTGGCCATGAACGACGGGGCCCTGAGCAGTTGCGCAAGGGTGAGGGGTGTGATGCTCATGGCGAAATGAAGGTCGGGAACTCCGGGTCAGCGGCGCGGGTCAGCGGCGCGCAATGGCATATTCGTCGATCTGCGAGCCGGGCCGGCGCGACGGACGCTCGTCGGCAGGGGCCTGCGGGTCGTGCTCGGACGGGCGGCGCTCACGCCGCTTTTCGGGCTGCCGTCCGATGGGGCGCGCGGGCGCCGTGGGCAACACGGCCGGAGCGGGTATGCGCAAGTCGTCCATGGCTACGCATACAGGTTGGCCACGTTGCGCTGCATGCGCGCGCCGTGGATCAGCCGGGTCAACTCCGTCATCCAGGGTTCGGTGATGGCCCGCACTTCGCGGTCGTTGGACAGGATGGCGAGGATGAGGTCCATCTTGCGGCGTTGCTGGGCGCGGTCGAGCGGCTGCTCGCCCGCGCGTTTCAGCTCCGCGGCCAGCGCGGCGCAGCGCCGCTCGGCGGCGACGAGCGCCTCGCGGTTCCCGGCCACCGCCGCGGCCAGCATGGACGCGCTTTCGCGCTCGATGCCTTCGTACCGTTTCAGGACATCAGCGGCGCGCACGCTCAAGCCCTCGCCGTGACGCGTTGCGGGGCGGCCTGGGTACCGCCCGCGGGACGGCTGGCAAGCGACCACCAGGACTCGCGCAGGTCGGCCAGCAGCCGCGCCACCTCGTTCATGGGGGCGGCGTCGTTGGCCACGCTCGCCAGTAGCAGGCGCTGGCACATGTATTCGTACAGGCTGTCGAGCTGCAGCGCGATGTTGCCCCCCGCCTTGCGGTCGAGGCTGGCGCGCAGGCCTTCCTCGATGATCTGGATGGCCTTGGAGACGCTTTCTCCCTTCAGCCGCATGTTCCTGTCGCGCAGCCCGGCCAGGGCCTTGTTGACCGCCAGGATGGCCCCGTCATACAGCATGACCACGAGGCCCAGCGGGTCGGCGCTTCCGACGGCCGTCTCGATGCCGACTTTCGAATAGGCTTTGGCGGCGCTGCTGAAATTCATGTACGGTCTCCTGGCAATCGTTCAACTTCGATACTCAAACCGCGCTTGTCTAACCGCTTCCCTGCGCGAAGGCCTATGTCATTAACGGCCGGGCTCGCGCAGTCTTGAATTACTGGCCTTCGTTCATTACTTGCTGTTGCTGGCCACGCCGGGCAGCGAGGCGAGCTGCTGCGTGAGGTAGCTGCTGGTGGACTGCATGCTGGCCAGCAGCGTGTCCAGGGCGGTGAACTGCGCCTGGTAATTGGCCTGGATGTCGGCCAGGCGCTGGTTCAGCGCGGCGCGCTGATCGTCGATGTCGGTGATGCTGGCGTTGATGCCGTTCACCCGGCTCTGGATGCTGCCGTTCGGGCCGGTGAACTGGTCCATCAGGCTGCCGATCTGGGTGGCGAAACCGTGGGCGAAATCCAGGGTGCCGCGGCTGCCCGTGGAACCGCCTGCCACCTGCACCGTCAGGCCCGAGGCCGTGAGCAACTGGCCATGGCCGGTGGCCGCGACCCCGCCGATGCTGCCGGCGGCGTCGCGGCCGGCGGTGCTGGTGGGCGTGCCGAGCAGGCCGGAGGCGGCGTTGCCGCCGGTGATCAGCACGGTCGAGCCGGCGCCGTACAGGTTGGAGGTGAGGGTGATCACGCCGCCCGACTGGGTGACGGTGACCGCGCTTCCGGCCAGCACCAGGCTGGCGCTGCCGTTGATCTGCGATTGCAGTTGCGCGGCCAGTCCGGCCGCGGTGTAGGCGCCCGCGGGCAGGGTGATGCTGGCGGCCTGGCCGTCCACGCTGAAGTTCAGCGTGTCGTTCACGCCCGCCGTGATGGCGAGGTTGGCGGCCGCGCCGCCCACGGCGGTGCCATGGGTGGCGAGCTGGTCCACCTGGACGGCATAGCTGCCGGGCGCGGCGCTGGAGTTGGCCGAGGCAAAGCTGATCAGGCCGTCGCTCGCGTTGCCGTCGTCGGCGAACAGCGAGGCCACGTCCTTGCCGGGATCGGAGAGCACCGACTGCAGCTTGTTCGAGTCCAGCGCCAGCGAGCCGTCGAGCTGGAAGCTGATGCCCACGTCGGAGAGGTAGGACAGGCCGCCGTTGGCGGGCGACAACGGCGTGTTGATCAGGTTGCGCAGCCGGCTCTGGATGGACAGCAGCGTGGTGTCGCCCTGCAGCACGGCCGCGGTGTTGGTGTCGGGATCGTAGGCGCTCATCTGGGCGATGGCGCTGTTGGCGGTGTTCCAGGCCTGCACGAAATTGGCCACCGCGCTGGTCACCGCGCCGGTGTTGCGCGTCACCGTGAGCGTGGTCGGCCCTCCGGTCTTGGTCAGGTTCAGCGTCACGCCCTGGATGGCGCCGGTCACGAGGTTGGACGATTTGACGATGGTGATGCCGTCGACCAGCAGCTTGGCATCGGTGGCGGCCATGGTCTGGCTGAGGTTGGCGGCGCCGCCGGTGGACGCATCATAGGCGAGCTGCGACAGGCCGGCCGCATCGGTGTTGTTGCCGTCGTCGTCCGCGGCGGTGATTTTCAGGGCGTTGGCCGTGCCTGTGTCGTTGGAGGTGATCACCAGGCGGTTGCCCGCGCCGTCGTTGACGATGCTGGCGGTGACGCCCGCGCCCGCGGCGTTGATGGCGTCGCGCACGCCCGACAGCGAATTGCTGCCCGGGGGGATGGCGATGGTCTTGGCCGCCTTGGCGGCGTTGGGCGTGAAGCTGCCGCCTGAATAGGTGCCGAACTGGATGGTCAGCGTGCCGTTGCCCAGCGTGTCGGTGGTGTTGGCGAAGCTCGCTCCGGAGATCAGCTTCTGCGACTGCGCCAGCGCCTGCACCGTGAGGCTGTAGCTGCCGGACTGCGCCGTGCTGCCGGCGGTGGCCGCGGCCAGCGTCGAGTCGCCCAGCGTGGCGCTCATGGTCTGGAAGGTGCTCGGCGTGGACAGGCCGGTCATGGCCGACTGCAGATTGGACAGCACGGATTTCAAGGTGCCGTAGGCCGACAGCTTGGTCTGGTAGCCCGTTTCCTTGGTGGCCAGCGCCGTGAGCGGCTGCTGCTCCACGGCCATGAGCTTGGACACCAGGCCGTTGACGTCCAGCCCCGAACCCACGCCCGGCGCGGCCAGGGTGGGCGAGGAACTGCTCGATGTCACCGACGATGTCGCCATGTTGGCGCTCCTTGCTCAGCGGGGATTTCAATCCTAGCAACCTCGCCTGCCGTTCATTCCGTGGAAATACGGCACGGAATGCCCCATTCTTGATTGCGCTTGCAAATCTTGATTGCCTTGGCCGCCGCGGCAATGATGGGCCGCAAATAAAACGGCCCGGCCATCCCATGATCAACCTGGGAGGGCCGGGCCTTCGCCTGTTGCAGGCGCTGTCGCCTAGCCGCGCAGCAGCGAGAGCACCATCTGCGGCAGCTGGTTGGCCTGCGCCAGCATGGCCGTGCCCGCTTGCTGCAGGATCTGGGCGCGGGTCAGGTTGGCGGTTTCCGCCGCGAAGTCCGTGTCCTGGATCCGGCTGCGCGCAGCGGTCAGGTTCTCCGACGTGGACGACAAGCCGGCCACGGTGGACTGGAAGCGGTTCTGGTACGCGCCGAGGGACGCACGCGAGCTCGAGATCGTGGACAGGGCCGAGTCGACCGCCGACAGCATGGAGTTCGCGCCCGCGACCGTCAGCACGTTTGCGCCGCCGTAGGAGCCGATGGTGAAGCCGGCGTAGCCTGCGGTGGTGGACGACGTGCCGCCGATGTTCAGGTCGCCCGTCGAGGCCAGCGTCACCGTGCCCCGATGCGTCACCGCCGAGGTGGTGGCATCGGCGTTGGCGAAACCGGCCACGCCGCTGCCGTCGGTCGAGGTGTTGTTGAACGCGGTGTTGCCGCCGGTGGACGCTTCGGTCAACTGCACGTTGCGACCGTCGGCGGAGGCGAACTTGACCTTGCCGCTGGCGTCGATGCTGGCCGAGATGCCCAGCCCTTGCAGCGTGGTCGAGGCGTTCACCTTGGACACGATGTCGGTGGCCTGGATGGACATGCCGTAGCTGCCCGAGGACATGTCAAAGGCCAGAGCCGCGCTGGTCGTGCCGTCACCCACGGTCAGGGTGTAGGTGCCCAGCGGGCCGGTCGAGCCGGCGCTGTAGCCGGCCGTGGCCGGGCTGCTGCCGCCGACGGTGACGACATTGGCCGAGGTCAACACCACCTTGCTGGTATAGGTGTTGGTGGTGGTGCCGGCCGAGGTGCGGCCGAAGAAGCCGCCCGCCGTGCCGCCCGCGCCCAGGGTTTCGCTGATGACGATGTTGGAACCGTCGGCCTTGCTGAAGGCCAGGTCGCCGCCCGCCGCCGTGCCGGTCACGGTGATGCCGGCCGCCGCCAGGTTGGCCGAAACGGACGCGCTGGCGATGGCCGTGTCGACGTTGGCCGCGGTCACGCCGGCTGCCGCGGCGTTCTCGATGGTCACGCCACCCACGGTCAGGGTGTAGGTGCCGCCGACCGTGGTGGTGAAGGCGTTGACCGCCGTTCCGGTGCCGGTGGCTTGCGCCGTCGCCGTCACGCCGGTGGTGCTGGTCTGGGCGTTGATGGCGTCCTGCAGCAGCTTGGCGCTGGTGGTGCCGGCGCCAGTGGTGATGGCCGTGCCGTTGATGGTCAGCGAGCCGTTGGCGATGCCGCCCGAGGCGACGGTGGAAGCCAGGTTGGCCGCGGGGGTCACCGTGACCGTGCCGGTGTTGGTAATTTTGGTGAAGGCGGCCGAGAAGCTGTTCTGAGCCGTCGCCGTCACACCGCTGCCGGTGATGCTGCTGTTGCCGTTGACCGCCGCGGCGATGGCCTTGGCGTCCGCGGTGCTGACTGCGCCGACGTTGAAAGTGTTGATGGTTAGGTCGCCCGAGGACAGCGCGGTCGAGCTGACGGTGCTGCTGGTCGTGCTGCCGGCGCCCAAGCCCAGGGCGGACGTCTTGGCGTTGGCGATGGAAGCCACCGAGATGGTCTCGCCGGCGTTCGCGCCCACCTGGAACTGCTGCGCCGTGAACGAGCCGTCCAGCAGCTTGATGCCGTTGAACGAAGTCGTGGAGGCGATGCGGTTCACTTCGGCCAGGCGCTGCTGCACTTCCTGGTCGAGCGCGGCGCGGTCGGACGAGCTGTTGGTCGAGTTGGCCGACTGCACGGCCAGTTCGCGGATGCGCTGCAGGTTGTTGGTCACTTCCTGGAGCGCGCCGTCGGCGGTTTGCGCGAGCGAGATGCCGTCGTTGGCGTTGCGCACGGCCTGGTTCATGCCGTTGATCTGCGCCGTCATCCGGTCGGAAATGGCGAGGCCCGCGGCGTCGTCCTTGGAGCTGTTGATACGCAAGCCCGAGGACAGGCGCTGCAGCGAGGTGGACAGGGACATCTGCGAGTTGGTGAGGTTGCGTTGCGCGTTCAGCGAAGCGACGTTGCTGTTGATGACGAGAGCCATGTTGAGACCTTTCTCTGAAAGAGTGTCGAATCCGGGTCGGGCACGCTTGCCTGCCCGGTTACGAGGGTTGGCCTCATGGGGACGCAACCACCGTTGTGACTGCTTATCGGAACGCCCTTTGGAAAACTTTAGGCGCAGCTTCCAGGGGACCCTCCGGCGGACCCTGGGGGCGAGGCCCCTGTCGGCGAGCGCAGCCGACAATCTAGTACGGGCCGCCCTCTTCATAAGGAACGATCAGGAAGCCAAACAAGTGCCTATTTGCCCTGGGAATGGGACGCAGAGCCGGCGCATGCACCCCGGCATGCGGCGACCATGGCGCGGTGGCGGGCCCTACACGCTGTCGGAGCGTTTCCTACAGCCCTGCCAGACGCCGCCCCACCGAAGATATCGGCAGGCTTCCGATTTTCCTGGAGGGTTGGAGTGCGGATCATGCGAACCCATGGACACTGTCTGCGATTGGCGACAGGTCCTCAAAATAACGACGCACATAGCCAACTTTATTTTCCCTGGGAGGGACACCATGCACACCGAACAGATCAGCAACGAAATCCGCGAAACCAACCTGTCCTACCTGATGCTGGCCCAGCACATGATCCGCACCGACCGTGAGCAGGCGCTGTACCGCCTGGGCCTGTCCGAGGAAGTGGCCGACGCCATCGAGCGCCTGACCACCGGCCAGATCATGCGCATCGCCGCCACCAACATGCTGATGTGCCGCTTCCGCTTCGACGACCAACTGGTCTGGTCCCTGCTCGGCGGCAAGTCCGGCCGCTCCAACGAAGTCTCCGGCGTGCACGCCGCCATCCTCATGGCCGGCTCCCCGGCGATGTCCGCAGCGGCCGCGTAGCCGCTGCCGCAGTCACCAGTCCTCAGCCTGCAGTCGGGAGCAGCATCATGAGAAAAAAAGCAATCAAAAGCATCGTCGACGAAAGCCGGGAAATCCAGCGCGCCATCGAACTGATCAAGCTGGGGGCCCGCCTGCAGGTCCTGGAAACCGAGATCAAGCTGTCGCGCGAGCGCCTGCTGAGGCTCTACAAGGAAATCCAGGGCAAGTCGCCCCCCAAGGGCATGCTGCCCTTTTCCACCGACTGGTTCATGACCTGGCAGCCCAACGTGCATTCCTCGCTGTTCATGAACATCTACGAATATCTCAACAAGAACAGCGAGATGGAAGAAGTGGACGCCATCATCAAGGCGTACAAGCTGTACCTGGAGCAGATGTCCGCCCACGGCATGCAGGGCGTGCTGTCGCTGACCCGGGCGTGGCGCCTGGTGAAGTTCTTCGACGCGGGCATGCTGACGTTGACCGGTTGCAAGACCTGCAAAGGCCATTTCGTGGTGCATACCTTTGATTTGACAAAGGATTACGTGTGCGGCCTGTGCCATCTCCCGTCCCGGGCCGGCAAAACAGTCAACGCAAAAAATAATTCAGAAAAAGAAGTGGCATAAATAGAGTAAGTAGTACTAGGTTAATCTTCTTTAGTAACGATTCTTCTCGTTAACCACTCCCCCAACCCCCTCTCCTGGGGAGAGGGGGCTACTACGCAGCGCCGGATTTACCCCACTCCCCCCGGGAAGGGCAGGGGAGAGGGCAACGAGAAAGATCTGCTTCAAGTAATTCCCCTCAGTTTCTCTTCGCATCTCCCAGCCTGATATTCCATATTTATATGGTGTGCTCGGCTACGCCTCACTCCTTCGTCCAGCTGACATTTCGCTCAAGTCGGCTCCGCAAATGCCGACATAAAGCTCATTCCGCCTCAGGAGTTTTTGGGCATGCGATCGCCATTGGCCGAAGGCGATCCCGGCGGACAAACGCGGAAAAGCGAAGGTTAAAAGATGCTGGTCATCGTCGGTTATGTGGTGGTGTTGGGGTCGGTGCTGGGGGGCTTCATCATGGCCGGCGGGCACATGGGCGCCCTGCTCCAGCCCCTGGAACTGCTCATGATTGGCGGCGCCGCGTTTGGCGCCTTCGTGGTCGGCAACCCGGTCAAGACCCTCAAGGCCACCTTGGGCGCCGTGCCCTCGCTGTTCAAGGGCTCCAAGTACACCAAGGCCATGTACATGGAGCTGATGGCGCTGCTGTATGAAGTCCTCACCAAGGTGCGCAAGGAAGGCCTCATGTCCATCGAGCGCGACACCGAGTCGCCGCACGAGAGCGCGCTGTTCGGCAAGTACCCCGCCATCCTGGGCGACCACCACCTGATCGAGTTCATCACCGACTACCTGCGGCTCATGGTGAGCGGCAACCTCAATCCCATGGAGATCGAGAATCTCATGGACAACGAGATCGACACCCACCACCACGAGGGCAGCGTGCCCGCCACCGCCATCCAGAAGGTGGGCGACGGGCTGCCGGCTTTCGGCATCGTGGCCGCCGTGATGGGCGTGGTGCACACCATGGAATCGGTGGGCCTGCCGCCTTCCGAACTGGGCCTGTTGATCGCGCACGCGCTGGTGGGAACCTTCCTCGGCATCCTGCTCGCCTACGGTTTCGTCGGCCCGCTGTCCGGCCTGCTCGAGCAGAAGCTGGACGAGTCGTCGAAGATGCTCCAGTGCATCAAGGTGACGCTGCTCGCCAGCCTGAACGGCTACGCGCCGGCGCTGGCCGTGGAGTTCGGGCGCAAGGTGCTGTATTCGACCGAGCGCCCCTCCTTCTCCGAGCTCGAGGATCACGTCAAGCAAAGCGCGAAGCGCTGACCACGTCAGGCGCCAAGCGTCAACCGGGGACTACACATGGAAAAAGCCGAACAACGCCCCATCATCATCAAGCGCATCAAGAAGGGCGGCCACGGCGGCCACCACGGCGGCGCGTGGAAAATCGCGTACGCCGACTTCGTGACCGCCATGATGGCGTTCTTCCTGCTCATGTGGCTGCTCGGCTCCACCACCAAGGGCGACCTGCAGGGCATCGCGGACTTCTTCAACACGCCGCTGGCCGTGGCGCTGGGCCAGGGCTCGGGCTCGGGCGACAGCTCCAGCGTCATCCAGGGCGGCGGCACCGACCTCACCCGAACCTACGGCCAGGTCAAGAACGGCGACACGCCGCGCCAGCGCCGCACCATCAACCTGCAGGCGGCCAAGGCCGAGCTGGCGCGGGAAGAGGCGCTCAAGCTGCAGGCCCTGCGCGACAAGGTGGCCCAGGCGCTGGACGCCAATCCCCGCCTCGCCCCGTTCAAGAACCAGATCCGCCTCGACCTCACGGCCGAGGGCCTGCGCATCCAAATCGTCGACGAGCAGAACCGGCCCATGTTCGATACGGGCCGCGCCGTGCTCAAGGACTACACGCGCGGCATCCTGCACGAACTGGCGGTGCTGCTGAACGACGTGGACAACCACATCGCGCTGTCCGGCCACACCGACGCGGCCGCCTACGCCAGCGGCGAGAAGGGCTACAGCAACTGGGAACTGTCTTCCGACCGCGCCAACGCCTCGCGGCGCGAAATGATCGCCGCCGGCATGCAGGAGAACAAGATCATCCGCGTGGTGGGCCTGGCCGCCTCGGTGCCCTTCGCCGCCGATCCCATGGACGCCACCAACCGCCGCATCAGCATCCTGGTGCTGAACAAGCAGGCCGAGCAAGCCGCCGCCTCCCTGGGGCGGGTCACCGAGGTTTCGGATTCCGACGCCGCGCGCGCCGCGCTGACTGCGCGGATCGCCGGCGCACCGGGTGCAAATGCCCAGGCGGCCGCCGCGGGCCAA